>JBCBLJ010000451.1:0-6800 GCA_038520195.1 Planctomycetota bacterium | reverse complement strand
GACTGCAGGACGCCGATGCGAATGAGCTGGTTCAGGACGTTTTGATTGCGGTGGCCAAGTCGGTGCAGCGCTGGCACGCCGATGAGCAGCGTGGTCGTTTTCGATCAAGCGGTTTCGAGCGATTCGAAACAACCATGCACGAAAACGACCACGCTGCTCATCGGCGTGCCAGCGCTGCACCGACTTGGCCACCGCAATCAAAACGTCCTGAACCAGCTCATTCGCATCGGCGTCCTGCAGTCCCTGACGGAGCGCAAAACGATGGATCAACGGCTCATAAATCGAGCAGAACTCCTCCCAAGCCTGAGAATCTTCCGATGACGGAAGACGAAGAATCAGACTGTGGCGAGTCTGCACTTCGTGCGGAACGGCGCTGGAAGATCGTGGTGATTTCAATTCGTTCATCCGTAGTCCCAAGATGAAGCGGCTCATCCTTCAAGGGTCTACACGGATGGCATCGCGATCTCTTTCCCGAACTCGCGATATTTTGGTCGAATTTTTCTTCGCCGCGAGCGGTGCCGAAAGACACAGCGAGATTTGCACGACCAATGGCGGGAGGAAGCCCTCGCCAAAAAAGAACGGGGCAGATTCTTTACGCAGAATCTGCCCCTGATCGTCGCAGCGGAGCGCTTCGCTGCTAACGATGTTTCACGTCGCAGCGAGTTCGGTCATTACAGCAACTCAGATGTCATCGATTTCCGGGCGTCCACCGCGGTCACCGCCTCGATCGCCTCCCCGTCCGCGACCGCCGCCAGGGCCACCTCGGCCGCCACGATCACCCCCGCGGCCTCCGAATCCGCCGCGGAGCTGGTCGAGACCCTCGAAAGGCTTGCCCTTCATCGCCTCGTAGTCCTTCTTCTGGTCGGAAGTCAGGACGCCGAGGACCTTTTCCTCGATCTCCTTTTGCCCGGCCGTCATGATCTCGCGAATCTTCTCACGCATTCCGTCTTGGAATCCGCCACCCTGGAACATCTCCTGCATTTTCGCTCGCATTTCCTGACCGCGGGCCTCCATCACCTCTTTCATCTCGGCCTGTTGGTCATCGCTGATCGACAGCTCCTTCACGACGTCGGCCGACATCAACCCCGCGATGCCCTGTGACTGGACGTAGATCTCGTTCAAACGATCCATCTGCTCGGGCAGGAGGACTTCCTCGAGCTGTTCTTTGACCTTCGCCTGCGCCTCCTCACGATCCTTCCGCATCTTTGCCATCCACTCTTCCATTTTCGCGCGATTTTCTTCGCTGCGGTCACGGAAATCGAAGGAAGGTCGCTCGGGACGCGGCATGTTTTCAGCGATCTTCTGAAGAGCGTCTTCCTGGTCGGGCATCAATTCGATCTCTTCGCGAACCTGCTCATTGCGAAGCAATGCGGTGAGACCGCCGCCTCCACCACCCCGTGTGAAGCCGCCCCCGAAGCCACCGCCAAATCCGCGACCGCCAGGGCCTCCCGGTCCGCCGCCGCCAGGACCACCACCACGGCCACCACGATCACCCCCGCGACCGCCGGGGCGCTGGGCCATCACATCGGTGGCGACTAACGCCAAAACTGCCGCAAAAACCAGGCCCAAGGGGGCACGTGAAATCTTCATTTAACCGAAATCCTCGCCGAGCGATAAGAGAAGCGTGGTGCCGTACCACGTTGTTGTCGCCAGATGAAACCACGGGTTCGAACCAGGGTTTCACAAAACGTCTCAGAATTTCGCGAAAAGTTCGTCCGACCGGGGACCCAACCGGCGATTGGCTCAGACCACTGGTTTTCGAGCCAACTCACGTTGCGCTTGCTGAAGAAACTGCAGAGCCTCGATCGGTGTCATCGCGTCCACATCCAAATCTTGAATCTGACCGAGCACCGGATGATCCGCGAAACCAAAAAGCGTCAGCTGATAGGCCCCGCCTTCCGTTGACGAATGCCCCGACGGAGGCGCGATCGTCGGCCGGTCGAGCGCGTCGCGATGATCCGCTTCCAGCTGAGACAGCACGTCCTTAGCCCGCTCGTTGACTTCCGCCGGGACGCCCGCGAGCCGCGCCACATGGATTCCGTAACTCTTGTCCGCGCCACCCGCCACAATCCGATGCAGGAAAACGACCTCGTCATTCCACTCTTTCACGGCCACATTCAAATTCGTGACCCGAGGCAGCGATTCTTCCAACTGAGTCAACTCATGGTAGTGCGTCGCGAACAACGTGCGGCATCCGACCTGCTCATGCAAATGTTCGGTGATCGCCCAAGCCAACGACAGCCCATCGTAAGTGCTGGTGCCGCGGCCGATCTCGTCCAAGATGACCAGCGACCGGGGCGTCGCGGTGTTGAGAATTCGCGCCGTCTCAACCATCTCCACCATGAACGTACTCTGCCCGCGACTCAATTCATCGCTGGCACCGACACGAGCGAATATCCGGTCGGTAACGCCGATCACCGCCGCGTCGGCCGGAACATACGAACCAGCCTGCGCCAAAAGCGTGATCAGCGCGACCTGGCGGATGTACGTGCTCTTACCGGCCATGTTCGGTCCGGTGATCAATAGGATCATGCCACTCTCGGGCGTGTGCACGCAATCGTTCGGCACGAACTCACCTTGCGGCAGTGTCACGTCCAACACCGGGTGCCGGCCACCCTCGATACGCAATATCGATTCGTCGGTCATCTCCGGACGAATCCAGTTGCGTTGCGCCGCGATCTCCGCGAGCGACCCCAGCACATCCAACTCCGCCATCGCACTGGCCACGTCTTGTAAAACCGCCAGATGCCGATGCGTCTGTTCTCTTAGCTGGTGAAAGATCGATTGTTCTCGGGCCGCCGCCTTTTCGTCCGCTGCGAGTACTTTCTCTTCGTACTCTTTCAGTTCCGGCGTGATGTAGCGTTCGCAGTTTTTTAGTGTCTGCTTGCGAATGAAATCAGCGGGAATCTTGTCCTTGTGCGCGTTGCTGACTTCCAAGTAATAACCGAAGACCTTGTTGTATCCCACCTTTAGATTCGTGATCCCGGTTTCGTCCATCTTGGACTGTTGGTACTCGGCGATCCACTGTTTGCCCCCGGTAGCCAATTCACGCAACGAGTCGAGTTCGCGGTCGAAGCCCTCACGCACGAAATTGCCTTCCGAAGCATTGAGCGGGCACTCATCAGCGAGCGCGCCCTGCAACTCTTCGAGCAAGTCCGGACAAAGGTGCAAATGCGAATCGATCCAAGACAGTCGCTGCGCCGATCGTCCCGCCAACTTCTCCTTCAGTGTCGGAAGACCGGCCAGCGTCTGACTCACCTGCTGCAAGTCGCGCGGGCCGGTGCGGCTGGTCGCGATTCGGGCAAGCAATCGCGTCATGTCGAACGTGCGCTTGAGCGTCTCTCGAACCTCGGCCCGAAAGCCTGGGTCACGACGACACTCTTCAATCGCATCGTGCCGGGCGTTGATCGCCGGGATATCGATCAGCGGCGCCGCAATCCAATCCGACAGCAGCCGCGATCCCGCTGACGTGCAAGTCATGTCGATGGTGTCGACGAGCGAACCGTTCCGAGAAGCCGTCCGCAATGTGCGAGTCACCTCAAGACTGCGCCGAGTCGACGCATCAATCTCCAGCACTGCACTCCGCTGATGAGCGTCGATCGAGCGAAAATGATCGATGCCGGCGGGCTGCGTTTCCTGAAGATAGGCGAGCACCGCGCCGGCCGCACGCACCGCCGCCGTGTCATCGTCCCCAAAGCCGAAGCCTTCGAGCGAACCGACCGAAAACTGTTTGCATAGCAAAGAGGACGAACTGTCGGCCGCGAAACTCCACGCCGGGCGCGCGGTCCAAGACCACGGTGCCGTCGTGTCGGGCGAGAACATCGCATCATCCTCGCGATAGATCACCTCGGCCGGCCCGATCCGTGCCAATTCATCTTCGATCCGCGAAACCGGAAACGTCCCGGCGCAAAACCGCCCGCTCGAAAGTTCCGCCCAGGCGATCCCCGCCAACTTCGAATCTGTCGCTTTCCCTTTCTCGGCTCCGTGCAGCACGACGGCCGCGACATAGTTGGCCTCACGCGGGTCCAGGAGACCGTCGTCGGTCAACGTGCCGGCGCTAACCACGCGCGTGATCTCGCGTTTGACAAGTCCCTTGGCCTGCTTGGGATCCTCGACCTGCTCGCAGACCGCCGCACGATAACCGGCCTGGATCAACTTGCACAAATATTGGTCGAGCTGATGGTGCGGAAAACCCGCCATGGCCGTCGGATTGGCGCTGTCCTTGTCGCGACTGGTGAGCGTCAGACCAAGAACTTTCGCGGCCTCCTTCGCATCCTCGAGAAAGAGTTCATAAAAGTCGCCCATGCGAAACAGCAACAGCGCATCGCCGCAAGCCGCCTTCGCCTCGTGATACTGCTTCATCATCGGTGTCATACGGCAAATCCTAACCGGCGAACGGCCTCGGCAACAGAACGTCGGCCGCCAGATCGCGGGGTCCAACGGTCAAAGCATGCGGCGGTTCTGCCGAGCGGCGGGCCCCTGACGGTTAGGTAAAGCCGGGAGCTGGAATGACCTCGATTCGCGTTTCGAAAAACGGCCGAACGCCAAGTTTGCTCGCCGTCGCGATCGTTCGAATTGGATGCCGACAATCAGACCCCGGATCGCGTCCGAATCGCCCTGAACTACTGACCGGGCCCTCCTCAGCCGCTCCTTGTTTTTTGGTACGCGAGGGTTTGGGATTGCCCGGGCGTGAGAGAAACAACTTCAGCCCGAACAACTCACTGTGAGAGCTTTCGCCGATGGCCAATCGGGGGACGCGACGCACGCGATGGAGTCACACAAGCAAGCTGATCCGCTTAGTTGCCGCGAATCAAGAACATCAGCGCGACGGCGATGAGCGCAGCGGCGACGACCCAACGAAACCATGCCCCCTCCAACCGCCGGCTCATCAGTGAACCGACGTAGATTCCCAACATCGCCGTCGGTGCCAAGATCGACGCCTGGACCATCGCTTCCCCCGTCAGCAGTCCCCACCAAATCAAGCCACCCACTTTGTACAACGCCACAACGAACAAAAACTGATTGAGGAACGCCTTGTAGCGGGCTTGATCCCACTGTTGCTGCAACGCGAATGCCGCGACCGGCGGTCCCGCAATGCTCACCGCACCCGCCAGGAAGCCGGCAAAACCGCCGGCGAGCCACGCCGGTCCCGGGCCGCGTTTTTCAGTCTCTTTCGCGAGTCTTCGATTGCGAAAACTCATCGCGACCATCCCCAACACCGCCAGCCCTGTCCCGCGCACTAACAGGTCGAGCGACACAAACTCAAACGCCTTCAACCCCAACGGGAGGCAAACGGCGGCGCCAAGAAGCGCCTGCCCGAGCAGCCGGAAGTCGCCACCCTTTCGATACGTCCACACCGCCGACATCAAAACCGGGACACTCGCGGTCGAAATCACAACATGCGCTTGCCGCACATCGATCGCCCATGGCAACAACGCCACCGCGACGATGCCGAATCCAAAACCGATCGCGCTGTGAACGAACCCCGCTCCGAAAGCGATCAACGTCAACGCGACGATAACTTCCGTTGTCGGCATCATTCCTCGATCAAGTCACGCTGCCGCGTTTCCGGCAACGTCAACATCACCCCGATGCCAACCAGAAACAGCAGCGACAAACCGGAAACCGCGTAACTCAGTTCGATACCCTCGCGACCTTTCAGCCATCCGGAGAACAAGAGCACTGGGACGGCCAACAATCGACCTCCGTTGAAGCAAAAGCTTGCACCGGTCGCCCGAATGTGCGTCGGAAACAGCTCCGGAAAATAGATCGCGTACCCCGAGTGCATTCCAAGTGTGAAAAAGCCGAACACCGGCAATACGATCAGCATCTGCGGGTACGTCTGCGGCAGGAAACACACCACCGGAACGATCAACAGTCCGAGCAGATGAAAGGCGATGAATGTCGGCTTGCGACCAAACCGCGCACTGAGCGGCCCAAACGAAAGCAGCCCGAGTCCTCCACCTGCGGCCTGCACAAAGCCGTAAGCGAATTTGCTTCGGCTCCCCGCAACTTCATCCTCCACGCCGAGTGACAACAACAATTCGCGTACCAGGTCCTGTCCCGCCACCGTCACCGACCAGAACGTCCCCAGCCCCACCGCCGCAAGCAACATCCCGCGGAACGCCAACCCGTTCCACTTCGGATTCAACAGCAGGTCCCTAAAACTTCCCGTTTTTGACTTGTTGTCGCTTTGCATCGTCGCTTGCCAACGCTCAGGCTCCTTCACGCTGGCGCGCACCCAAACGATCAAGAACGCCGGGAGTACGCCGAGCAAATAGGCGTAGCGCCAATTCGAAGCGACGAGGATGCCTGACAACGCGGCCAGCCACGTCCCGAGAATACTCGAGGCGTGGAAGATACCGGCGGCTTGCGCGCGGGCCTTCTTGGGAAAAACTTCCGCGACCAAACTCGCCGCGACGGCCCATTCGCCGCCGATCCCAAGTGCCACCAGAAACCGCAAGACGCCGATCACGTAGACGTCGTTGGCGAAATACGTCAGCCCAGAGAACAAGGAGTACATCAAGATCGTGACGATCATGATGGGGCGACGTCCGAATCGATCCGCGAGAGATCCAAACAGCAGTCCGCCGATCGTTCCGCCGGCGAGAAAGATTGCCAAAAAGCCATCACCCCAAGCCTTCACGGCGGACTCATCACCGGACAAGACCTCCTTCAACATGTCGTTGCGGGTGATGTTAAAAATTTGGCCTTCATAAACGTCGAAGACCCAACCCGCACACGCGATGACCAAGATCAACCACTGGTAACGCGTGATGCCCGAATACCAAGCACCAGAT
>JBCBLJ010000789.1:0-3922 GCA_038520195.1 Planctomycetota bacterium | reverse complement strand
GTGGCAATGAGTTGATCATCTCAACTGATGGGATCACTCACTCCTCTGGCGGATCGTACTGATAGGAAATCGAGTGACCGGCGGGGTCAATGATCTCGCTGATGCGCCCGAGCGGATCTCGAACAAAGTCAATCGATGCGCCAGAGGAGTGAGTGATCCCATCAGTTGAGATGATCAACTCATTGCCACTGATGTCGGTGACTTTCTCTAAGCCAACTCGCTGATCGTATTCGTAGACATCGCCATTCGGCCGCACCAATCGATACTGATCGGGATTGTAGGGAAAGCCAATCAGGAAAGCCTGGAAGGAACCGTCGCTGCTTTGGCTGAGTGTGATGGGATCAACCTCAAGTCGGTCTTCAACGCCGACGTCCGCGACGAACTTCGGCGTGTACGCATCGCCAAAGAAACTGGCGGTCCGTTCGGGTTCGAAGCTAAACCCGATCCGCTCTCCGTCGGGGTTGGTGAGATAGACTCGGGTTCCGAAGGTGAACGGCGTCGCGCCGAATAATCCGATCGAGTTCGTTTCGTCCGCGGGAGCCGTCTCGCGAATGTCGGGGTCATCGAATCCCATCTTCCAACCGTATCCGAAGTCGCCCTGCTCTTGAGCATCAAGTGTGCTGTAACGACGTGTCACTTCGAGCGACAAACCGGCGAGTGGGATCGTCAAGTCCGTGTACTCGACACTGAATGGACCAAGTTTCGCCGGCGCGACGACTTCCACGGGAATCGCCTGAACGTCCGCGTTGCCACTGAAGTCTTGGGCGTGTACTCGAATCAAATAGCTGCCATCATTCAGTACCGTCGGATCGAAGGTTGCGAGTGCCATTGCGGAGCCGGCCACATTCGATTCCGCCAAGGTGACCCAAGCCGGGTTGGGCTGCCCAATGTCGTCCGCGTCGATCAAGTCCGCTGGCGCGAAGTCCACTCGAAAGAACTCCAGATCGTCGGCCAGGACGGAGCCGACGATGTCGGTTAAATATCCAATCTGTTGCCCGGGCATTGGCGAATCAAGCGTCAACTGCGGTGGCGTGACGTCGCTGGGGTCGATGACCCGCAGGCGCGTGGACGCTGTCCCAACGTTGCCGCTTAAATCCGTCGCGGTGGCAATAACGTCAAACAGTCCTCCTTCCGGCGACTCAAACGTCGCTGTGTTGACCGAATCGAGGCTGAATTCAACGCCATCGATGGTCAGGCTGATTGAGTCGATCGCGACATCGTCGACCGCCGCGACGGAAACCGTCACGGGTTCGTTCGGTTGTGCGACACTGGTCGAAAGAATCACCGAGACAATCGGCGCCTCGGTATCCTCGACGACTTCCAGCAAGAAACTCTGCTGAGCGACGGCGCCGCGTTCATCCGAGGCGCCGATGACGATGCTGTGGCTTCCGAGTTGAGTTGCGCCGGGCGTCATGGACGCCAACCCAGAATCAGGATCGATCGCGAACCCTGCCGGACCGGCGATGACTTGGTACCTGACCTCGTCGTTCGGGTCATTCGCGACCGCGGCATAGAAGTATGTTCGACCGACCGTCGCCACCGAGCCTGGAATGCTCTCGAATTCCGGACGCTCATTCGGACCGATTCGCACGTCAAGATCAAAGCTCTGAAGGCCGACAGCATGACCGTCACTGACGCGGAGTGTGACGCGGTGAAGCCCCAGTTGATCGCTTGAGGGCGTGAACTCGATCTGTCCGGACTGTTCATCGATCACCATCCCGGCGGGGCCGTTCACGATCTGAAAGTCTAAGGGATCCGAATTCGGGTCGACTGCGATGGCTGCGTCGTGATACGTCTCACCCGCCGTCGCAAGAACGGCTGGAAGCGAGATGAACGCCGGAGGCAGATTGGTTGATTCGTCCAAGACTTCAACGCTGAAGAGCTGCGTCGCGACGCCGCCACGCCCATCTTCCACTTTGAACGCGACGGTGTGGTTGCCGACCTGTTCGGCGAGAGGCAACCAGTCGATTCGCCCGCTCGCCGCATCCAGCGTCAGTCCTTGTGGCGCAGTGATGACGCTGTACTGCAATGCATCCCCGTCCGGGTCTTGCGCGAAGGGAACATAGACGTACGCTTGCTCGACCGCCGCGACGATCGTCGGTGTGGAGAGGACCACCGGTGACGTTGGGTTGGCGGCCGAGTCGCCAACGGTCAAGACGAATGCTTGCGACGCGATGCTCGCCCCGTCGGAGACTTCGATCACGACGTCGTGCGCACCGGGACTCGGTGTCGACCACTCAAGCAAACCCGTTGATGCGTTAACGGTGAGACCCGCGGGGGAGGCTGCCAACGAATACGAAAGCGTGTCTCCGTCAAGATCCGATGCTTCGACTTGATAAACGTACGCCTGCCCAACTGAGACTTGCGTCCGTGGCGACGATTGAACGAGCGGTGGGCGGTTCGCGATCGTCTCCGAAACGCTCAGTTGAAACGTCTGGTCGGCGACGCCACCCCAACCATCGTGGACGCTCAATTCGACCGTGTGGTTTCCAAGTTGGTCACTCGTCGGCGTCCAGCGAACATTTCCAGTCGCCGGATCCACCGTCAGACTATTCGGGCCTTGGGTGACCGAATAAACCAAATCATCGCCGTTCGGGTCGAACGCAACGGCGTCATAGCGATACTCATTTCCGACCGCAGTGGCTGTCGTTGGCGAGCTTGCCCATGACGGCTCTGAGTTGCCGGCTGCGAGAATCGAATAATCAACCTCGAATCGTTGGGATTGGGCGTTCGCAAACTCGAGTTCGAATGAGGCGCTCGATTCAAAACTTGCCAGACCGCCGAGCGGGATTTCGTCCGACAGCGTGATCACGGGTCTCCCCTCCGAGTCCAATTCGTGGTCGCTGATCAAGGTAATCGACGGTGGTTCGACCCGATTAATCACAACGTGAACGGGCCCCCGTAGTCGATTGCCTGAGGGATTGACGACTCGAGCCGAAGTTCGCAAAACGCTTTCACTACGATTCAACGATGCAGTGTCGAAGTCGATGTGCGTCATCGCCGTCACTTCATGAAATTGCTCGGCCCCGGGGCCAGCAGTGCCAATCAAGGTGACCGACTGTTCGGTCTCATTGCCCAAGGAATCAACGGCTCGGATCACGAAGGGATTTTCACCCGGCTCGATCGTAACACGGGTGAAGAAGTTACCGTCATCGTCAAAACTCTCGACAGCTACGTCATTGACCGTGACGCCCGCCACTAACACGGGAGGCAAAACGAGGTCGTCGAGTTTGTCGGGGCTGTCTCCGATCACGATGTCAGCCGCCGACCCTGCGACCGCATCAATCCCATCGCTAATTTCCTGCACGACCTCCACGAACTCACTGCCGGAATCGACCGAGAGGCACCAGTCGGGAGCGGCGTTGGCATCGCAAATGGCCCGAACCTGGCTTGGGCCGACAGCCTGGATCGCACGGAACTGGATGCCTCGCGAGCCGACTTCATCAATCGTTTCCGCCATCGCCGGCAGATCTTCGTTTCCGAAGAAGAGCCCATCGGTGAAGTAATACACTTGCGTTTGATCCGCCTCGGGTGCGACGTCCAACACCTCCAGCAACGTTTGTAGGCTTTGGTCGTAATTGTTTCCGGGCCCGATCACAAAATCCCGGAACAGCGTCGCCCCCGAATGGGTCGCCAAACCTTGCTGACGGTGCGAAAGGCTTCGGAGCGACACCTCCAACTCAGCAACGTCGGAAATAGATGATGGGTCGATAAACAATTGGTTGAAGCGTCCTGCACCGACGTCCAGAATTTCGCCACCACTTGGGAAGGCGATGTTGCCGGCTGTCCATGCAGCGACCGCGACGCGAACGTCGGTCGCACTCTGGCCAAGTCGTCGAATCGTCTCCAGCGTGAGTCCGATTTCGCGGTCCAAGAGATCGCCGACACGCCCGTCGCCGTTGAGGTCGTCATCGTTGTTGAC
>JBCBLJ010000341.1:0-8297 GCA_038520195.1 Planctomycetota bacterium | reverse complement strand
GGGCCACGGCTTACCTACAGTTTTGCACCGAGATCATTGACGCGGTGGCGGACCTCGTGCCCTGCGTCAAGCCTCAGGCGGCATTCTTCGAGCAGCTTGGCACCAGCGGCATGATCACGCTCGACTGCGTCGTCAAATACGCACGCCAAAAAGGTCTGCTCGTCATCCTGGACGGCAAACGAAATGACATCGGGAGCACCGCAACGGCCTACGCGGATGCGTATTTGGGCGCACAAAGCGTTTGGGGTGCCGATGCGTTGACGGTCAGTCCCTACCTCGGTCGCGACAGCATCGATCCATTTTTGGAGGTCTGCGACGCTCGGGCCGCGGGCATTTTTGTGCTCGTGAAGACGTCGAACCCCGGCGGTGGTCTGCTGCAAAATCGGGAAACCGACGGCAAATCGGTTTTCTCCACGGTCGCCGAATTGGTCACCGAGCTCAACGAAACCCGCAAGGACGGCAGTGGTTACGGCCCTGTCGGGTCGGTGGTCGGGGCGACGTACCCCGCAGAGCTTGCGCAGCTTCGAGAGGCGATGCCGTCTAGCTGGATTCTCGTACCGGGCTTCGGGGCCCAGGGGGGTGGGGCGGCGGATGTGATGCCCGCGTTTGATGCGGCGGGGCTCGGCGCGATCGTCAATAGCTCGCGACACATCATTTTTGCTCATTCTCGGCCCGAATTTGCCGATCAATACGGAGATCGCCGTTGGCAGGACGCCGTTCGTGCCGCCACGATCGAAATGAATCAGGCGCTCGATGTGGTGCCGAGCGCGCAAGCCGGATCTTGAGATTCGGCCGGGGAAGCTCTTCCGAAAATGCTCGCCACCTGATAACCTCCGCGATTCCCTGCGGTGACCCCGTGGGCTGAACTCATCCATTCGACCGAATGAAAGCCATGGGCACGAAAGTTAAAACCCATAAAGGGACCAAGAAGCGTTTTCGTCTGACCGCCAAAGGCAAGGCCATGCACCGTCAAAGCGGTACCAGCCACCTGGCGCGGGGACTCACGAAGAAGCGTCGTCGTAATCTCCGCGGCACGACCGCGGTTGATGAGTGCATGGAGCCGACGATTCACGCGGCGCTGAACGGCTACAGCTACTGAGACCCCAAGGCGAAGACGGCAAGATCGCGGCCTTCCGCGACCGCTTCACCGAAGATTCAACACCACCATTTGGATGGGCAGCAACATCGGCTTCGAGCCGGGGCCTGAATCCAAAACAACCATGGGAGCGCAGCAATGCGTGCGACCAAAGGTGCCGCTCGTCGGCAGTCCAAAAAACGTCTCTTTAAGCGAGCGAAGGGTTATCGCGGCGGACGCGGCAAACTCACTCGAACCGTCAAAGAAACGCTGCTTCGTAGCGGCGTGTACGCCTTCCGTGATCGCCGCGTCAAAAAACGCGAATTCCGACGCCTCTGGATCACGCGATTGAACGCTGCGACTCGCATGCATGATCTACGCTACAGCGAGTTCATCCACGGCCTGAAAAAAGCGGGCATCGAGATGGACCGAAAGACGTTGTCTGAGATGGCGATCCACGATCCCGACGGGTTCAAGGATGTGGTCGACAAAGTGAAGGAAGCCCTGGCGGCGTAGCGGATTCTCCGCACCGTCCGTCGTGAACTCGCTCGGGCCATTCGGTGTCAAATCGAAGCCCGGCTTGCGACGCGAGTTGGAACAGGCACCGAATAGCTGCGATGTCACTCGAAAACTTCCTTTCCGCCCTCGATTCGCTCCAGACCGAAGCGGTCGCGACCTTCGATGCCGCGTCCGACACGGACGCTTTTGAAGCGGCACGAATCAAATATGTCGGCCAAAAGAAAGGCGCGCTGCGAGATGTCCAAAAGCAAATGGGCAGTGTCGCACCGGAAGACAAAAAGTCTGCCGGGATGCGTTTCAACGAAGTCAAGAAGGCAATTGAAGCCGCCGCCGCATCCGCGCACGAGCGGTTGGATGGGGGTGGAGATTCCGGCGCCGACCCCACCTTCGACCCAACATTACCCGGCGTGCGTCCCAAGATCGGGCACATCCACCCGATCACCCAAACGATCACGCACCTGACCGAGATCATGGGGCGAATGGGATTCGAAGCCGCCGAAGGGCCCGAGGTCGAAGACCCCTGGCACAACTTTGTCGCGCTCAACATTCCGGAAGACCATCCCGCCCGTGATCCGCTCGATAACTTCTACCTTGCGACCGCCGAGTCCGGGTCAGAAAAGTCGAACACGGAAGGCTCGCGGTTGCTGCGGAGCCAAACAAGTACGGTCCAGATTCGGGTGATGGAGAATCGACAGCCGCCAATTCGCATCATCTCGCTCGGACGCGTTTATCGTCCCGACGATCCCGATGCGACGCACTTTCCGATGTTTCATCAAATGGAAGGCTTGCTCGTCGATAAGCACCTCACAATGGCCAACCTAAAGACAGTGCTGAGCGTCTTCGCGACGAACTATCTCGGCGGTGATGTCGAAATTCGGTTCCGTCCCTCGTTCTTTCCGTTCACCGAGCCGAGTGTGGAAGTCGACTTCCTTTGGGACGGAAACTGGATTGAGTTCGGCGGGGCGGGCATGGTCGACCCGAACGTCTTCCGCGCAGTCGGATACGATCCTGAAGAAGTTTCAGGGTTTGCGTTCGGACTCGGCGTTGAACGGCTTTGCATGCGACGCCACGGGATCAAAGACATTCGCGATCTGTACAGTGGCGACATGCGCTTTCTGAGCCAGTTCTGAACACGCGATTCGCGTTCATCCTTGACTCATTCGCATCGCCGCCGTCGCGATCCGTGCGACGCACTTTCCACTTTCAACTCTCCACTTTCAACTTGCTCATCCGATGCTTGTTTCATGGAAATGGCTGTCGCGTTACGTCAAGCTTTCGATGGACCGCGAAGAACTGGAGACGCGGCTGAGCCTGAGTGGTCTCAATCACGAGGGGACGAAGACGTCGGCCGAGAATGAGTCTCTCACCGCCGGTGATTTCTGCATCGACTTGGAAGTCACCAGCAACCGTGGCGATTGCCTGGGTCACATCGGCGTCGCTCGCGAGATCGCCGTGCTGTACGGCAATCAGCTGAAGACGCCGGAACCGAAGCTATCGCCATCCTCAACATCGGTGGATTCGTTGCTGACGGTTGAGAACCGATTTCTCGACGCTTGTCCGCGCTACACCGCGCGTGTCATTCAAGGCGTCAAGATTGGACCCAGTCCCGCTTGGGTCCAAGAGGCATTACGCTCGGTCGGGGTGGGTATCGTCAACAACGTTGTCGACGCGACGAATTTCGTGATGATGGAGTGCGGCCAGCCTCTGCATGCGTTTGACTACGCGAAGATCGCCGACAAGAAGATCGTCGTTCGTCCGGCGCGGGACAAAGAAGTGATCAACGCGATCGATCATCGCGACTACGAACTCGATCCTTCGATGTGCGTGATTGCCGACTCGAGCGTTGCCACCGCCGTCGCGGGAGTGATGGGCGGCGCGGATTCGGAGGTCACCGACGCGACGACGGATTTGGTCATCGAAGCGGCCATCTTTACGCCCCTTTCGGTCCGGCGCGCCGCCCGCAAGTTGAAGTTGCATAGTCCGTCGTCGTATCGCTTCGAGCGACGTGTCGATCCAGTCGGCGTCGAATGGGCGAGCCGTCGAGTTTGCGAGTTGATCCTTGAGACCGGAGGCGGTTCTGTCGCTGACGGAATCATCGATACAGCACCCGAGTTACCCAAGGGAGAGCCCATTGCGCTTCGGCTATCGCAGCTCGAACGCATCTTGGGCATGACGATTCCCGGGGCGGACGTCGAACGAATTCTTACGCAACTGGGGTGTGAGAGTGACTCCAAGATCGATGCGGGGTCCGGAGGATTCGTCGCGCCGAGTTGGCGTCACGATCTGACCCGCGAGGCTGACTTGATCGAAGAGGTCGCCCGCATTCATGGTTACGACAAAATTCCCGATGACAGTCCGATTCCTGTCGCGCCGAGCAGCAAGCGGACCTTCGATGTCGCGACAGAAAAGATCCGCGCGACGTTGACGGCCGCTGGACTTAGCGAAGCGATGACGCCCAGCGTCGTCAAAACCGGCCTCGATCTATCGCTATCACCGTGGACGGATCGACCGGCGCTGGCGACGCAGACGGCGATGCTGAAAGGCTCGAAAAGGATTCGCCGAACGCTGATGCCGAGTCTGCTCGAGGCCCGCGCCAACAACTGGGCTTCCGCATCGATCGAAGCGGACCTGTTCGAGATCGCGCACATTTATTTGCCCGGCAAGTCGACCGACGACTTACCCGAAGAGCTTTACACGGTGGGATTGGTCACCGGCCAAGACTTCTTCGCCGCCAAAGGCATCGTCGAATCGCTCTGTGGGTCGCTTGGGACATCGAGCCCCTTGAATGTTGAAGCCGTGAGCTCAGCCGGGTTCGTGAAAGGACAGCTCGTCGAATTCTCTTTGGGGGACTCCAAGCTCGGCTACCTCGGCGTCGTCGACCCCAAAACGCTGAAGCAGTGGAAACTTCCCGGCAACGTGGTTGTCGGTGAGCTTTCGTTGCCACTACTTCTAGATGACTCGCAACTCGTACCGCAGCAGAAACTTGTCAGTGCCTTCCCGTCGGTTCAGCGCGATCTGAACTTTGTGCTGGCCGAAGCGGTACGCTGGAACGATCTTGAGAATGTGGTCCGCTCGGCCGTCGGCGATCAGCTCAAAGCGGTCACGTATCGTGAAACGTATCGAGACCCGGCCAAGGATGGAAAAGACACCAAACGGATCCTCCTGACGGTCCAGCTGCAGCGAGATGATGGCACGCTGAGTGGAGAGGAAGCCGATTCGCTCGTGGACAGCGTTATCGGTGACTGCCAAGCCAAGCTTGGTGCCAAGTTGCTGGGGTGATTGCTCCAAGTGCCACCAAGTGACTTTGTGCGAGAGCCCCGTGTCCGGGCTTCATCGGCAACCAATTTTCATTGTCGCGCAAAAGAAGAACGCATGATCGAAGTCTTTGCCTACTGCACCCACCGAGATGCTGCGGCACCGGACTTTCCGCACGAAATCGTCTTCACGCGTGACTACGGGACGGCCGGCTTTGGCGACCACTTGGTCGAGCTGGTCACGGACCTGTTTCGCAAATCCGGCGACACGCTGACGCAGTCCCTTTATGCCGTTTGTCGGCACATACAACGCACCAATGTCCTGGTCGCATTCAAGGTCGAGGGCGAACACATTGAGGCCGTCGCACCGTGGGCCTGGAAATACAACGCCGTGTTGATGCTTCCCGACCGCAGCCTGCGGGACCCAAATGGTGCAGTGTTGGTCGATCCCGAAACGATGCTACCTCAAGCCGAGGCTCAGATACCATTTCTTCCCGATGCGCGGCAGCGAAAGGCTCAAACCGAGATCGAGCTTCGCAACCGGTCCATCGACACGCCGGAACTCCTCTCGCCGGTCGTGAGCGAGTTCGAAGTGACGCTGCGAGCGGCAGATGATGTCGTTTGGAGGATGCTGGCACTGTTTATCGTCGCGGTCCGCGCCGAATCACTCGCCAACGATCATCCGATTCCGGTCGAAGCGCTACGTGAAAAGTCGCCGCTGGCGTTCCAGGCGCTATCTCCCTGGGAACAAGAGTTCCTTCATCAGGAAGCTCCGCCGGAAGAACAGGTGGTGATGGCGAGTTGGCGTTACGAATCGCTCAGCGCGTTGCAGTGGGCGACCGGTATGTTAGCGGAACTGCGGTTTCCCGACCAAATTTGCGATGTCCCGGAGACGGCTCGGCAGATGATCGCGATGCCGGCCCGGCAAATGATCGAGTCGGCGAAGCTCCGGCCGACGAGCGAAATCCTCGATGCGCTCGATCACAATTATCGCTTGTTGTGGGTGGCGCGAGACGCCGCCAACAATGGTACGGACCCGCCGTCAGGCATCGAAGGCGGCGTCGTGACGGAGCGCCAGTACGCGCTCAATTGGTTAACGTTTTTCGAGAACGCCGACTGGGACAACGTCGACATTCCGTCGTAGTGGCTTGTGGATCTCAGTCGCTATGCCTTTGCGTCAACAAGAACGTTGATCTGCATTGGCCGAGAACCGGACTCGAAAAGATCTTCGCAAGGACTCGGTTCTCTTCGGGCCGTAGACGATCGAACGTCGATGACCACTGCGTGAGGATCGACCACGACGGGACACTGCTGTCCGGCAAGAGCCACCGTCATTCACACTGCCAGCGATCTACTCTTGAATCTTCAAGCGGATCAACGGTGCCTGGCGGCGGCTATCTTCTTTGGCCGCAAAGTAGACTGGTTCGTTGCCGTTCTCTCCCGCGACCACCAAAGTGAAGGTGGGCTGCTGGATGCTCGAGATGAAACCCGCAAGCTTTGGTGAGGAAACGGAGACCACGAGAGGTTCGACAGAGTCGCCTTCGCCCACAGTGACTTCCGCCAACAGCGGTAATTCATTGAGACCGGACGCGGAGATCGAGTTGCTCCAGTTCAGCCGGTTTTCCGGCCAGATATTGCTTCGTTCGTCGCCAAGACCATAAATCATCAGGCGTGCGTTTGTGGGCCTTTCGGAACCGGCGAGCGTCAGTTGCAACATTGCCGTGGTTGCCTTCACCGTCTTGCCGCCGCGTTTGCCGCCGAATCCGGCGTTGGGTCGTTGGCCCGCGGTGCCCTGCTCTTTCAAGGGGCCAAGGTTGAATCGCAAGTACGCATGTTGGAGCTGTTTGCCATTGCGTGATTGAACGGCGATTCGAGGCTGCTCGCCAAGCATTTCTCGTCCGCTACCGCGTTTA
Organism: Planctomycetota bacterium; assembly: GCA_038520195.1. Classification (GTDB taxonomy): domain Bacteria; phylum Planctomycetota; class Planctomycetia; order Pirellulales; family Pirellulaceae; genus Stieleria. The sequence continues at coordinate 1,536 of JBCBLJ010000341.1, read as the reverse complement.
ACGGTGACGTCTGCGCCGAGTTGATCCGACGTCGATAACCGAGCCTCACGCAACGACGTCGGGGTCGAGCGTGCGGATGCATCGGCGGCTCGGCCGCGCGGTTGGTTTTTGACGGACTGCGACTGACTGTTTGATGAAACTCGAGGCTGTTGTTTGCCGTTCGCCAGATTCGCGGATCCGGCGGGTTGGGTGCGGGGGCGTTCGCTCTTGGGTTGGGCTTGAGCCGCAGCGGCGACCGAAACGGTCGATGCTCCGCCGGCGGGGGCGACCGTCAGGACGGCGCGATCGAGGAAGGAGCGTCCTTTGCGACCGCGATTCTTGGTTGACATGGTGAATTCGAGGAACGGGCGTTTGCCCGCATCCTCAGCCGTCGCTTTGTACATGTAACGCAATCGACGCGACTTCTTTTCAGTGCCCCAAATGGCCGGATCGGCGACTTTCGCGATCTCGTATCGTGTCAGCGTTCCATCATCAGACGCAAATCCGAGCACCACCCGATAGTCGGTAATGCCTTTTTGCTCGCCGCCGATATTTGCGCCCAACCGAAACACGTCGTTGGCTTTCGCACGATACTTGATCGGGTCGCCTGTCAATTGGATCTCACTTCGTTCGCCGACGAAGGCGGCGACAACACCAAGATCGGCAATCGCGTTGGGCACGATGCGCCAGCCGGCATCATTTCCGGAGCGGCGAACCGTCCAACTGGGAATCCGATCGGTGTCAACGCTTGGCCGAGTCGTCTCAAAGGAGCCGTTCGCCTGCTTAGCCCCGATTACCCACTTGGCGCCCGGGACATTGAACTGCTTTGCTTTTTCACCGTGACGAACAATGGCTGGCGGATCGTTGAGTAACGAGACCGCTGTCCCGGAACCTTGTTGGGTGTTGCGGCCGGAGGGGCGATTCTGCCGGATCTTGTTCGACTGACCGGGACGATCTCCAACTCCGGCGATATTGTTTTCGACAGCGGCTTGGTCAACCTGATTCTGGCGATCGATCGAATTGGAGGTGCCCCAAAAAACGGCGACCGGTAAGACGATCAGTAAGCCGGCGGCGATCAAGCCAATCGCGATCCACATCGCCATCGGCGACGACTCGTTTTTGGGTGCTGGCTTTTTAACGGTTGCGCCGAACGTTCCCGACGGAGGCGTTTGCACCGGGCCAAGCGGATCATTGGCGATCGGTGCCGCGGGGATCGAATCGGGCAACGCATCGAAGGGGTTCGGTGCGTGCACCGGAGTGGGTGCGGGAGGACGAGCCGGTTCCTTGCTTTTGACGACCTTGTTGAGGCCCGCTTGGAGTTGATTGATTGCCTGCGCAACCTCTGATTTCGATTCGCACTCGACTTCGACCTCATCGAGTACTTCCTCGAGTTTGGCCGCATTCTGGATTCGGTCGCGAGGTTCTTTGGCCATCAAGCGGTGAATCAGGTCCGCGACTAAGTCACCAAGGTCGTCGTTGGCGACCGTGTTGAGTTGGGTTCCGTCGGTCATCGACGCCGGGATTTTGACCAAGACGTGATCGCCAAGGTCATCCACG
>JBCBLJ010000078.1:0-16967 GCA_038520195.1 Planctomycetota bacterium | reverse complement strand
TCAAGCTCGAGAAGATCCGCGATTCCCCAAAGATAATCCGGTTCGAAGAAACGCTCCTTTTCATCGAGACTGCTCTCCGTCTCGTCACGCTCGTTAGCCTCCTCCGCGTTGCCAGACAACGGCTCCGTTTGACGTGACGGTGTGCCGGAATTTGGAATGTTCAGCTCGAGCATTCCGTCCCCAGCATCGACTGACTCATCATTCGACTCTGGTTCTGATTCGAGTCGGTCGAAACGCGGGATCCGCATCCTCCACCGGAACCAATCCGAAAGAAGCAGTTCAAGATCGACTTCGAGCGAGGGCTGGCGACTCGGAAACGCTATCGAATCTAACTCCGTCGGCAGGGGCGACACGCTGATCAAGACGTTGGCAGGCTCAGGTTGGCCGAACGAGTCTGGGACGGTCCCGGTTTCCAGCGGGGGCGGAATCAAAGGCGCGGGCGTCTCCGCTGGCTCCGTTGGTGACGGCACCAACGGGGTCGCGTCAAACCTTAGATCGGATGCCACAACATTCGCCGGGCTCACCGGTATGTCGGAGCCAAATAGCAGGAAAGACTCCTGTTGCGCGGCTCTCGGACTGGGACGCACCGAAATCGAGGTCGCGAATTCCGTCGAATCGGCGACAAAGGGAACATCGAACAGCCACTGCGGCTCCACGGTTGCACTAAGAACGAACTCGTGGACAGCTCCGACGTTTTCGAGCGTGGTCCCGGATGGTGTACTCCGTTCGATCCCCTCCACCCGGAGATTCGCAAACGTCGGCGAGAACGTCGGCGAATCGGTGATTCTCAAGCCCGAGCTGAACTCGACATCGACAAAAGCCGCGAAAACACCGCGTGTGTCAGATTCAAAAGCATCTCCGCGGGCGTCTTGGACGAGGACGCGGGCTCGATACTCTACGCCTTCCTCAAGCTTCGTGACCATCGCCCCGTCACTGTCCACGACAATTGAGGTGATCGCGCCCGACGGGTTCGCACTGATCCCGGCATCGGAAGCGGCCACGTCCGCACTCAACGCTGATTCAGAACGAGCCGCAAGCGCCGCGGGGTCCGTGTCGAGCAAGTGGAGCGACTCGGCCACCGACGCATATTCATCCAATCCGACTGCGGACAACGCAAATCGAGGCTCCATCCTTTCGAATCTTAGAAGCCTCTTTCGACTCGCCAGTTTGTCTTCAGAAAGGAGATGCATTATCGGACGGTTCGCTGCTGATGGATGCGGTTTGCTTCGTCGATGTCTCCAGATGTCCGAAGCGCGGCTTCGTAGTTTGCATACGTCGTGTGCAACATGTCTTGCGAAGAGGCATGACTCGCCAACGTTGCCGGTATCCCCTGTTGCTGCCCCAGTGATTCGCGGTAGCTCTCAAGTGCTCGCTCGATATCACCGACCAACATCGAGCGCTTGGCGAGATTGTTCAGCACGCCGCCGAGACTGACGCGATAGCGAGATTCGGATGGCACCTCGTCACACAACTTCTTCAACAGGAAGCGAGCCGCCTCGAGCGCGACTTCCGCGTCGTCAAAGCGACTCATCTGTGTCAAAAGCCGTCCGACATTGTTGTAGCAAATGGCCAGCTCTTCCGAGCTCTTCAAAGACCGTGACTGGTTGACCAGTTTCCTGTAGAACCGAATCGCCTCGCGATAAGCGTCGAGCGACTCTTGCCGACGCCCAGAACGAGCGAACAATGAAGCTTGGTTGTTCAAACTGGTGGCAAGCGCTCGAATCACCGACGCTTTCTCAGACTCGTCGGCGAGTGCACGAAGAATCTCGATCGCCTGCTGGTTGTATCGTAGCGATTCGTCTTGGTCGGTCGCTTGGTAAAGGAAGCCCAGATTATTGAGAGTCATCGCCGCGGCCAGACGCCACTGCAGATCCCTCGCACCGGCGCCGGAGCTGAGTAGAGCGTGCGCGGTCTCGAGTGCTCTCGCGGCTTCGTTACGATCATCCGTGGCTGAAAGAAGTAGTCCCAGATTCCCGTAGACGCCGGCCAACTCACGCCGTGCCGCAGAGTCCGGCCGATCCATCCCGTCGAGTTGTTCAATGGCGATCGTGTAATGCGAGTGGGCCATCGCGAAATTGCCAAGCTCTGCGTTGAGAAGCCCAAGGTTGTTGTGGCAGACGGCCAACTGAAGTCGATTCTTGGTATCGCCGTCGCGGTTCTGATGGAGGATCGCTTCGTAGAGAGACACGGCTTGTTCGTATGCCTTGATCGCCTGTGCCTTCCCACCCATCTCCTCGATGACCCTGGCAGCGCGGAAATGCGTTTGCGCCAGTTCCTCGCGCAATTCAGGCGTTGCGCTCGCGCCGACCACAAACTCCTGGTAGTACTCAAGTAGATCGCGCACCATTTCCTTGCGAATCGGCGCCGCACCAGGAACGTCCCCCAACTCCTCTGCGACAAGCAAACCAAAACGATCGAGTACCTCGCGGGTGCGACGGAAATGCTCTTTGGCTTCTCGCTGCTGTTTGTTTTTGCTTGCGATCGCCAAACGTAGATCACGCTGCGTGTTCGCAAACAGAGCGACGGTCCCCAACGAAGCCAAGAATGCAACCAGCAATGCGGTTACCGAAATGGTCACCATTCGGCGATGACGGTACGTCCACTTTGCAATTCGGTCCACCGTCGAGGGTCTCGCGGCGCGAATCGCACGTCCGTCGAGGAACCGCCGCAAATCATCGGCAAACAACGCGGCGGTGTTGTAGCGTCTCTCGGGCTCGATCGCGATCGACTTCAGGATGATCGTTTCCAGATCGCGCGGAAGGTTCGGATTCACACGGCGTGGTGCGCGGGGCTCACCATGAATTAGGTCCCGCGCCACCGCCGTCGACTTGGGAAACGCCGGCTCTCCCGTCACGATCTCGTAAAGAGTCAGCCCCAACGAATAGATGTCGCTGTGATGATCCACCAAGTGCGGCTGGCCGCAAGCTTGTTCGGGGCTCATGTACCGAAGCGTCCCAACCACCGCACCACTCTCGGTAAGGCTTGAATCGCTACCGAATCTGGCGAGTCCGAAATCAGTGACCCAAACCTTCTCCGCACGATCGACCATCAGATTCGAGGGCTTGATGTCACGATGAATCACACCGCGCTCGTGGGCGTGTTCGAGTGCCCTGGCGACTTGTTCGATCCACGTCACCCGTTGCCGAAGCGAAGTGTTCGTCCGCGTGAAGTCAAACGTGTCCAGTGAATCACCATCAATGAAGAGCATGCTGTAGCAATGCGTTCCGTCTTCGCATCCGACCGAGTAGATCGGCACGATGTGCGGATGATGAAGTTGGGCCGCCGACTGAGCTTCGATCATAAAGCGGGTGATCTTCGTCTCGTCGAGCACGACACTCAGCGGCAGAACCTTCAGAGCGACGGTTCGATCAAGCGATAACTGACGTGCTTCGTAAACGACCCCCATTCCACCACGACCGACTTCACGAACGATCTCAAAATCGCCGAGGGTCTGCGCCGTCAAGTCTTTCCAGCCGAACTCCGTCAGACTCTCGACATCAAGCGGTCCCGAAGCGTTCAGTTCTTCCAGTGCGTCTAAGCTCGCGATCAATGGCCCCAATCGTTCGGCCAAGGATGGGTGACGCCGTAAGAAGGCTTCATGGTCGACATCACCGAGTTCACGAAGCTCCAGATACGACTCGAGAACTTCCAAAAGCTTCTGATCCACTTGGCACACCGACTCGGCCAAACGGGAAAGCGGCGAAGTCATCGCACTCACAACTGTCCCTTCACTCGCAACTTGTCTCGGAGACTCTCCACCGCGCGCAACCAAAGCATCCGCGCCGCACCCGGTGATCGATTCATTTGTTCGGCGACCTCAGCAAACGGGAGGCCGTCGATGCACCGTAACACTAACACGCGACCATAATCGTTGGGTAGTTCCGCCAAAGCGTCCGCGATCACGACTGCCCGTTCACGCCCGTCCACCACCGAGTCGGGCTTGCGCGCCGAATCGACGAGAACGTTTTCCAGACGGACCGTGCTCTGGTCGAGTCGATTCGCGATCGCCTCAAACGAGACTTCACGCCGAACGTCCCGCCGCTTCGCATCGAGATGCTGCTGATAGACATACTGGAGCCGCCGCGAAAGGATCGCCCGCAGCCACGCGACAAACTCGCCGGCCGACGTACCACGAAACTCGCCAAACCCCCGATGAGCATGGAGAAACGTGTCCTGAACCACGTCCGACGGGCTCGCTCGCAGCCGTAGTTGAGGCCGGATTTGAGTCGCCGCGAGCAGTTTGATGTAGTTCTGATACAGCGAAAACAACGCCCCCAGAGCATTGGAGTTTCCGTTGCGAGCAGACCCCAACAAGGCATCCGCGCGGGATTCGATGTTACCGACCATGGAGAAAAATCAGGTGAGAACGGGACCTCTGACAAGCAAGAAGACCTGACCTCGCGACCATTGTCACGCAAAAATCACGGATTCGAACGAAATTTGACGAGAATCGAAATCCGGGAAAAACTCTCCGCTAAAGTCTCCATGACAACCCGGTTCGCGGCCTCAACCCGATCGATTCTCCAGAACAATCGCCGCAGATTCAAACGGATCGAACAACACGAGTTCGACAAAGCCATCCCCGGTCAAATCGAACGCCAAGATCTGCACGAGCGAACTTTCGCCCATGCTAATCGTGGTCTCATCGGTGAAGTCGCCCGCGCCATCACCGAGATACAGCGAAAGGTACCCGTCACTCGGATTTGCCGCGATGACATCGAGGATGCCATCGCCATTGACGTCTGCGATTTGCACCTCTGTCGCCGCACCCGACGGCAACAAAGATGTCTCGGCAAAAGTACCCGATGGGTTGCCGAAGTAGACTCGCAGTTCGTCATTGATCACGTCGGCGACAACGATGTCCGAGACGCCGTCCTGGTTCAGGTCGCCAACCGCCAACGCGCCCGGCGTCCCACTCACATCGGTCGGGAGCAACACCGGCTCCCCAAACGTCACGTCCGACTCCTGCAGGAAGACGATCCCATCGCCATCGAAACGGCCGTTGCCGAGAATGATATCGAGGCGCCCATCGGCGTTCACGTCCGCGATCTCCATGTCCTGGGCACCATCGGGAATCGCCATCGAGATCGGCGAATCAAAGCCGCCCGCCACGTCCGCGAGAAAGACGTCGACGCTGCTGCCAAATCGGGCGACGAAATCGACCCGCCCGTCTTCATTGAGATCGAGATGCTTCAGTTCGAATAAACTTGAACTCGGTCCGAACGCTTCGATCAAAGTGATCGGTGTGCCAAAGCCGCCGAGTCCGTCACCGGGAAGAAACTCGATGCTGCCCGTACCGCTCGCCGCACCCGCCCCGGACTCCTCACCAAATCCAACGCCACCAGGATTCTGGTAACCGAGATCAAGAAGCCCATCCTCATTCAAGTCGGCTAGGAACGGTCCCGCCAGGGCGACCGCGGCGGCAAACACCGCTGGTGGCTCGAACCCTCCACCGGGCGCCGCCAAACGCACCGTCGCTGTCCCGTTTCCGACACCAATCGTGATCAGATCGATGGCCCCATCGTCGTTGAGATCCCCGGTCACCAGATGAAGTGGGTTGGCTCGACCGTCCGCCACCAGAGTCAACGCCGTCACTGCGTCGAAGCCAATCCCGTTCCCATAAGCAAACTCCACACGATCGATTCCGTTGCCATCCGTCACGAGCAGCCCCAAGTCGGCGGTGCCATCATTGTCAAAATCACCGACGATCGATCGACCGAAACTAGGCTGAGGCGTGAGGTCCAACGATGACAATGCGAAGTCGCCCGCACCGTCCCCGGTAAGCAAATTTGCATTTGGCTCACTGCTTGAGCCAGTGACGCCCACCACCAAATCAAGTTTGTTGTCTTCGTTAAAGTCGATCGCGGAAACGACCGTTCCCGGGCCCGACAACGCCAGATCACGCTCATCAAGAAACGTCCCGTCACCGACTCCCAGCATCACCGCTAATTCGCTGACCCCGACTTTCGTTGCGATCAGGTCCAACGCGCCGTCGTCATTCACATCCAGCAAATGGATCATTGACGCACTAAACGCCAGCGAACTCCTCGACGTCTCTGCGGTAAACCCTCCCATTGCATCGGACAACTGCACCGAGAACAGCGTGTCTCGCACCGCCACCACGTCGTTGAACCCGTCGCCGTTCAGATCCCCGCTGGCCATGTCCTTGGCGACAAACGGCGCAGCGCCATCGCCGCGAACAAACGTGCCCGCCCCATCGTTTCGAAACGAACTGAGCGTCGCATTGCTCGTGATCGCGACCACGTCGAGGTCCGCGTCGCCATCGAGGTCTCCGACGACGACACGTTCGATTGACGAACCGGTCTCATTGGACGTCCCGCCAAAGCGCATCGGTGCACCAAAGCCTCCACTTCCATCGCCAGGGTACATCGCAAGCAACTGCCGATCCACACTGATCCCGACTTCGAACAGATCGCGAATCAGCAAATCGGGAATCGCGTCACCGGTAAAATCACCGGCCACCAACTGTGCCGGAGACCCGACCAAAGTCGTTTCGATCGGTGAGCCAAACACCCCGGACGAAGAACCGAGGAAGACTTGCAGCTTGTGTTCGCCTGTCGAGGGAATGATGGCCGCGACATCCCGAAATCCGTCGCCGTTGAAATCCGCCTCGGCGATGTCCGTCGCTCGTCCGAGAAGCCGAAAGTGGTAACCTCCAAAGATCGGTGCCGCTTCAACGGGCGGTAGGACGATCTTGAAGGGAATCGACTCCGCCGTCTCGCCCAGCGGGTTCCCGGCGATGTCTTTGATTGCCGGTGAATCGAGATTCAGCGTGTAGTCGCCGGCGATTGGCAATTGATACGACACGCGAGCCGTCGTGCCGTCGGGAGCGACCAGGAAGTGAAGCGGCGTGACGGTCGCCACGTCGGGTCCCGTCAATTCGAAACGACTCACGACAAGACTATCGATCCGCTCCGAAAACTCAAACTCGGCGACCACAAATCCGGGCTCCAATTCGGTCCCGGGCAAGAGACTGCTCGTGACAAGTGTCGGCGGTACCGTGTCTTCAACCACCTCGACGGTGACACGATCGGAGAAGCCTCGGTTGCCGCCGGTATCCGTGGCGCGCACCTGCAGCGTCAACAACTCACTGGTCGAACCGTCAGACAAACTCGGGACGATGCTTGTCACGTCAAACGGAAAGGAAACGTCGTTGCGGACAACCACCCCGTCTACCAACAGCTCAACGTTCCGAATCTGAACATCGTCGAACACTGACAAATTCACCGGCAGTGTTCGGCCTTCAAACACCTGGATCCCCGGCGTCCCTGGATCCCCGTCCGCCGAGGACGCATCGATCAAAACAGACGGCGGCATGCCTGCCGAATCAAAACTCAAATAGTTCGCCACATGAAACCCGCTCGAACCGCCCGCAATGGACGCAATCCCCGCGCCGACCTTTGCGTTCTCTGGACTGGTAGGCAGTGGAATCCGAGTGCGTAACGTTTCATCCACCACCGCCGTGTTCGTCGGATCGGAGACATCAATCAGATCAAAGAACGCCGCACCACCGGCCACGCCTGTCAACCCAGCGAGGGAGTTACCGAGCGCAACAACGGAGGCGGACGGTGCAACATCGGGTTCAAGTACATCGGTGCCACTCAATAGCGTCGGCGAATCAGGATCCGACACATCGACCGTCACGACTCCACCGCGCGGATTGCTCGACGCGGTCACCAAAGCCAACCCCTCGCCCACGCTGAGCTTCCCGCCGCCATCGGGAAGCCACAGTGATCCACGCGGAAAGAGCGTCAATCCGACGAGTTCAAAGATTGCGAGAGTGTTGTCGGCATCAATGGTGAAGAACAACGCGCCCTCCCGAACGATGTCCGCCACCGAACCCGACTCAAGGCGCTGGAGTGTCGTCCCGCTCGACAACTCGACCAACGAAAGAGCTTCGTCCTCCGCAACTAGCGCAACCCCACCGACCACTTCCACTCTTCTCGCCGCAACATCAACACTGCGCAACAGGCTCGGCATCATCGGGTCCGAAACGTCAACGATCTGCAGCCCGTCGCCCGTCGCCACGACCGCAATCTCACCCGACGCGTCGACGCCGACGTCGGTCGCGTCTCCCGGCAAGTCGAGTAGCCCCAGGACGATCGGATTGATGAATAGACTGGTGTCGACAATTGCCAAGCCATGTGAGCCCGTCGCAATGAAGGTGGTTTGTTCGCCCGGATTGTCGAGCGACCCGACAATCTCGAGATCGTTGGATTCCCCGGGAAGCTCAAGGCTTGCGACGACACCGGTTGTCACCGCCAACCCCGACAGCGGATCGAGGCCGAGTTTCAACTCGGAGAAGTCATCGATCCCGTCGCCGTCGGAGTCTCGAAGACTCACGGAGGTGCCGATCGCTTTCTCCGCATCATCGGGAAGTCGATCGCCGTCGGTGTCAGGCGCAAGGCTGGCGGTGAACAACGGCTGAGTCACTTCCGTGGGCGTGCCCGACTCACGCGTCGTTCCAATGGAGTGTGCGATCAACGCGGTGTCGGGATCGAACAAGGAGACTTCATAGTAAGTGTCCGCGGCAAGAAAGAACTCATAGCCGCCGTCGAGGCTTGTCTCGCCGCGCAACGCCGGCGCTGTCGTTCCCGGCAACTCGATCACGACGTAGTCTTCGCCGACCGACGGAACCGGCCCGCCAGCAGGAATCCCCGTCGCGATCAGATGAATCTCCCTCGTTGGAGAATGGGGATCGTTGCTTGACACGGTAAGCGTCCCGCCAATCAACCCCGCTTCCGTTCCGGTAACCACCACATCCACCAACCGTTCCTCACCCGCCTCGATCCGGATCGGCGTGGTCGGAAACTCCGCCGGAAGATCGGCTGGTGAGAAACCCAGTGAGCCATCCAATTCGCTGATCTCCAGTGCCGCCGCACCGGAGTTGCGGAGCCGAATCCAGCCCGAAATCATTCGGGATTCACCCACCGTCACGCCACCAGCATTGTTGTTGGCAACCTCGACGGAGAGTTCACCGTGGCTGGCAAGACCGGTCCCGCGAAGCCGAATCGTACGAGGCCCTGCGGTGGTCGAAATCACAAGGTCTGTTTCCGCCACGCCACTCGCCTGAGGCTCAAAGGTGACATGCAGCGGAACCGACGACGACTCGGGCAAGTATCCCTCCGGAACTATCGTGACGCCGCCAACGCTTTGCGACGCCGTCACACCGGGACTATACGAGAGTCCGAATCCAACATCGCTGGCGAGTTCGATCCCGGTCACGGTAAGATTCTGATCACCAACGTTCCTCAGCTCGATCGCCTTCGTAGACGCTTCGCCGGTAAGAACACTACCGAACGTCGTTCGCGACAGAATCAAGCGGTCGTTGCCTGGACTGTCGGCGACGATTTCGTTCAGCCGCAGCACGGGTCCGGTCGCAACCGTCAGCCCAACCGGCGTCAATTGAATCGCGAGATCGTTGTCCTGCGACTGCTCGTCGATCCCCAGCGACACTTGCCGAAGCGCCACATCGACGGCCTTGAAATCGGTCGGAACAACGACGCCCAGCGAAAACTCGTCTGCCAACAATTCCGTGAACGCGTAGTTGCCGGACTCATCCGAAACATCGACCAAATCCCCCTCCGTGAGTGTTCCCGACGAATCCAGATCGAGGAACACGGACACGCCGGCGACAGCAACATTCCCCACACGATCAAAGTTGGTGTCATCCAGAACGCTTCCACTGATCGAGCCTCGCGAGGGCTCACCAAGCTCGATGTCCAACGTTTGACTTTCACTCAAATCAACGCCGACCGATGAGTTGAAGTCATCGCCACGGCGAATTCGATAGGGACCGTTGTTCAATCCGGCAAACGCAAATCGCCCGCGTTCCGTCTCCGGGTCGATACTTGGATTCCCATCCAGATTCATCTCCACCGTGACCAGCGATTCCAACACCGCCCCCGTGACGGCATCAATCAGCTCAACCGTCACACCGTTCTGGCCAAATTCGCCATTGTCGTGAACGCCATTGCGATTCAAATCGTCGATCGTTTGCCCACTGAGAGTTCCCGCCGGTGCCGCTCCGACGCTAAGCAGACGGTCTTCGATCCGCACCTTGCCCGTTGCATCCGTGATCTCAATCCGTACGGACTCAAAGCCCGATTCGGCTGAATCGACGGGCCAAACGAATTCGTCTGCCTCATTGATGAAACTATTGGGCGGCCCCGACAACAAAGCTGGTGTCTCACCTGTTCCCAGCGCAATCGGCTGAACGTACGTCGATCCAGGTTCCGCAAACACCTTCCACTGGCCGGAACTTGGCGCAACCTTCGACCTGTGCCCAACGACGGCGACCGCATGGCCCGCCTTGCCGAGTTCGCCGCCGGCGCCCACGGCAATCACATCGAAGCGGTATGTTTCACCAACAATGAATGGCGATTCAAGCATCGCGTCTTCGATCAACAGCGACGTCTCGGTGTTGACGGTGACTTGTTGTTGGAATCCTGCACCGGCGGCATCATTCGCCAGCCGAATCACATACCCTTCGGCACCGGTCACCTGCTCCCAGGAGACTTCGACAGAAGCTCCGCCTTGCCAAGTCGCGATCACGTTCGATGCCGGCGGAAGCTGTTCGGAATCAGTGACCGTAAAACTGCTCGCGAAGTAGTCACTCAGGACAAGTGGTTTCGCAGGGTCTTCCAGTTGCGCGTACACGAAATACTCACCCGGCGGCAGATTCAACATCGTCGTCTCAATGACCGTCGAGCCGTCGCCGCCGCTTTGAACAAGAACCTCTGCATCAACCAACATTCCGTCGAAGTCCAACCGATCCGAATCGATAAACACCGAGACGACCGCCTCTTCCGATGCCCCTATGGCTGAAAAGGAAACGTCGAGTGTCTCGCCGCCTGCGTCAAATGAAACACCGGTGACCGAGACGGCACGAGGCTCACCCTTCAAGAACGCTGTGTACTCGATCGGACCTAAATCTGCCTGAGTCGCGTCGGACACGCTCACCGTCCAGGTGCCCGCCACTGGAAAGCCGATCAGTACGGTACGCGAGTCGTCGCTGGTCTCAATGATCACGATGTCTTCCCGCGTCGCGATCTCCGCTTCCGTGATGGACTTCCCACTCGGTGTCGTGATGGTCAGGCTCGCCGTGGTGGACTCGTTATCCCAATTCGCGGTAAACATCGCATAGTCCTCCGACGGTCCAACGACAAACGAGGTCGCTCCGGTGTCCTCGCCTTCCCCGGCCCCGGAAATCCGAGCCGCCTCGCTCTGGCTGGTGATCACATTCGGAAGCTTGGCCGAGAGAAAAATCTGGGCTCCCACCGCGGGGGCGACCCTCGGGATAACGTCGTTCCCGGCGAACACGACGACTTCGCCCCATGCAGCCAGAAAGTCGTTTCCAGATTGCCCGTCGTTCGTAAACTTCAACATCGCGTTGGCGGATCCCAACTCAGCACCACTAGCGAAGCCAAACGGCACCGGTAGGTTCTGCGGCAAGCGCCAAGTCGCGCGTCCCTGGGCCGTGATGTCGAAGTTACTGTTGACGTTCAGCGAAGCGAACTCACCCCCATTCAAACCGGAGATCGAGAATAGACCACCGAGCGCCTGAAGCTTGGCCTGAATGGTCACGGACGGATCTCGAAAATCGACGCGAGCCTTCCCTGTGCCAACGATCAAACCACCGTCCTCGTCGCCACCGACCACGACCTGTCCGCCGACGCTCAGACCGTCCAGGCTGATGTTACCTCCGACATCCAGTTGAAGCAGATTCCCCGGATCAAACGTCAATCCGCCCAACCAATCCGGAAGCGTCACTCCTTCAAAGAGCTTGTCGGTGTTCGGCCCAAGCGTTGCGGTCATCGCGGCGATCAGATCGATGCCACGAATGCCCTCGTTGATGTCTTTGAGTCCGCCACCGATCGATTGCAGATAGAACGGCGTTGTCCCGATTTGCACGCCGGTACCGCCCAAAAGGTCTCCAACCCCGAGTGCGACCAGATCGAGTTCGCCACCCTCGATGCCAAGCAGCGCGTTGATCTCCCCTACCTTCTTTAGCGGCGTCGACGCTCGAACGAAACCGAGATAGTTGTCGTTGACGGTGTCGATCTGGAGAAACGCGTTGTCGATCGTGATCACTCTTCCGATGTCAAATCCCGACATCGCGACGCGGCCAACAACATCCAGACCCAACGAGCCGTCGGGTTTGAACTCCAACCGAACGAACGATTCCTCCGGTGGGTCTTCCGGTTCCGGTGCCGTGTCGGCCTTGTCGTCGATGCTTTGCAGGTCCGGCTCTTCGGCCAATGCGAATGACCAAGCCGTTCCAAGTGTCTCACTAAGGTCGACGATTCCATCTTCCTCGCTCGGGGAACTAAACGAGGCAGCGATGACCAAGTCCGGATCGAACTTCGGAAACCGAAACTCGAATCGCCCCATCAACTCGAAACGATGGCCCCGTTCCACGCCTTCGCTGTCGACCCCCCGAGCTTGGAACCGGAGCGACAGGTCTTCCGCTTTCGCGTCGACACCGAACATCTTGAAGGACTGATCCGGAAACTTCAGCAATGCCCCGGTCATGGTCACACCCGAAGGCGTGATCAAAACAGCGCTGTCATCGTTCTCGCCCGTGCCAACGTCGATGGTCACGTTGCCGAGTTGATCTGGCAGTGTCACGCGTCCGCGCAATCCCAGACCGTCTCCCGATTCCGGAAAGAACAGATCGGTCAGCGCGAATCTCATCCCTGCCAGTTTGAAGTCATCCGACGTTGGCTCCGCATCGGGATCCGGAGTCTTGGCTGGAAGAAACTTGAACGTTCGTGTCGCGCGATCGATCTCAAAAACCCGCCCACGACCAAGAACAACTCCCTTCCCGAAACCGAGAATGTTCTCCAGGATGTCCGTCCGAATCTCACCGTCGAGCGCCAGTTTCTCTTCATCCACCGTCAGCGATCCATCGATCTCAAACAGCGGCACAAACGCCGGTCCCGACAGCCCGATCTGCACGATGCCCTCGATGCCAAACGTCCCATCGATGTCACCGGTGATCCTGCCTGAGATACGCCGGATCGCGAACGGAGCCAAATCAAGTGCGTCGGACGCATTGACGTTCACCGCGGGAAGCGAGTTACCTTGCCTATCGTCAAGCGTCATCTGCGTCGACGGCTGTTGATCTGGATCAAGCAAGTCCTCGGCGTTGACGGTGAGGGTAGTTTGGGCTCCGACTGACGTTACCGTGATCGCTTCGACTTCCGCGGGAAACATTACCGAATCGACGGGACCTTCCACCGAAACAATCAAAGACTTTTGGTCGTTGGCCAGCGAGTCGGAATCCTCTTCTTCGGGCACTGTTGGGAATCGCAACTGTCCGTCCCTGGCAACGACTTTGGCGTAAACAAACTCCGCCTCGTCGACCGTCTCGCCATCGGATGTAGCGGTGACCGTGACTTTGCCCGTGATGATCCGCGCGTGCGTCGTATCGAGGTTGTCATCTTGAATCGCGGCGATGTCGGCATCACTTACCGATCGAGCCGTGATCGGAATCGTCTTTGTCTGTCCGCCGGCGATCGCCAACGACGCTTGATTGATCCGCGTTGTCGTAAAGGCATCCAGGTTGTCATAGTTGACGGTAACGACAACCGCATCGTCACCGTTGTTGGTGATGGAAATCGACGTTGAGGTGACCGTCGGCGAAAAGACCCGGTTCGTTCCGGCGATGGTGACGTCCGGCGTATCATCTTCGCCAAACGTTTTGACGTCTCCCCGCGTTCGGCTTCCGGCTTGAACGGCATGCCACCCCGGCGCCTGTACGATGCCTCCATCGGAAACCACCGTCGATCCGTCGTCGCTGACGGTACCATTGCCGATGGCCTTCCATCGTCCGGCGTCATGATCAAATGAAAAGAATGTTGCGTCGGTGCCAGCTGGCAGACCATCGACGTTTGGAAACCGAACGCTCGCGGGCACGTCGAAACTGGTCGCACCCGGGGACTGAATCGAAATCACCAATGATGGATCAAGAAACGACGGCAGAGGCGCCGGAATGCGGTCGGCTTCGACGGGGATGATCGCAGCGGTGGTCGAAGGTGTTCCGTCATCCGACCGCGCCGACCCCGGCTCAAACCCGATCGCGAGTGACTCAAAGAACGATCGATCCCTCTCGGGATACATCGCCTCCAAACGGTCCAGAGAATCAGCTCCGAACGACACGCTCGTCGTCTCGGTGGTCGAAAGCGGTTGAATGTCGGTTACTTTCAACCTCGGAAGGAACACGTCAAACGGTTCATCATCCATCTTCAGTTGAATCTCCTGCCCCGGCTCACTATGAAACGGTTTGCCAACGTTCGGGTAAACGAAACCCTCCGGCAAGTTGGTTGCCGTCGTGCCATCGATGTGGACGAAAAAGTCCGGCGCGGGCATGTCGACCAATTCGAATCGCCCATCCTCGTCCGTCACAACGTTCTTTTCAGGCAGCGAATCGACGCGAATCGTCGCCCCAACAATCGGCTCGCCAGTACTGGAGTCTTTCACGAACCCAAACACGTTGGTGCCCGAGATAGGCGTCAGCGATACGGTGCGAAAATCACTGCGCCGCGTGCCGCCCGGTTCATTGTTTCCGTCAGCGTCGAGTGCAATCCCGTCCTGGCCCAGAATACGATCGCCGATGATCACCAGACGGACCTCGGTCGAAGCAGGAAGCGGCGTGTCATAATGGAACGTCGCGAAGCGTGCCGTGCTGGATACGTCGAGCCTTCCTCCCAATCGCTTCCCAGCCGCGATCACAAAAATCGGCGGGTCCGTGTCCGCGATGTCCGCCGTCGGAACTCCGGCAACGGTGACGCTGCTTCCGCCGCCGGTGATGGAGGCGATTTCGATCGGCTCGTCAAAACGCACGATCGTTCTCCGATTCACGCTGACAAACTCTTCGCCCGACAATGGCGACGTCTCGAAGATGCCGGTTGGATCCGCAATCGAGAACCGTTGGGTTTCAAACGTCGCCTCATTTCCCGCCAAATCAAAGACGGGCTCGATCAGGTCGAACCGGTAATCGTTGTCGGGCAACACCGATTCGAAGCCCAGAATCGCTCCGGCTTCGAAGGAGTCGAATGAATCCGGATCGACGACCTCGCCGGCGTTAACGCCCCCGTCAAGACGCAACTCGAAGGCTGAACTCGCGAGCGAATCGGATGCGACCGCTTCATCGAATTCGACTCGGATTTTGTCCGTCGTCTGGCGCACCAGCGATGGGAGTTGGATCGAACCACGCGGCGATCGTCGATCCAGCGTGAACGAAAAGCTCTGCGAGGTGACCTCTCCCGCCACACGGACCTCGACGAGATGTGTCCCGTCCGCCAATGGAGCCCCAGCGACCGTGTCGACCAGCGTTTCGGAAAGCACGAATTCATCGGGAGGAAATAGCGCCGACAGATCGACAAAAGGATCGTCCGCGATCCCGTTAATCCTGCCTTCCAAGCGGGTCGATCCATCGCCACCGGTAAGCCCAAACTCAAACGCATACGCACTCGTTAAGAGGTCAACGTTGCTGAGACCGTTCGGAGCCGTGTCGTCTTGAAGCCGGGCCGCAACATAGCGTCCGCCACGATCGATGGCGTTGATCACCTGCAGCGCGTCGACAGGCGTCGCAGTGCCGCTACCGTTGACGTCCGGGAAGAATCCGCTGTTATTGGCCGCGGGCAACGACGAGTCGTTCTCGGAGCGAGCGACGAAGTTGATCGCATTCAGGGCATCGCGTGGCGAGATAGTGAGGTCTTGATTGACGTCCAGCCGTTGGTATGGATTCTGAAATGCCAAGTCGTTTGCAAGCAGTATCCGACGCTCAAGCCTCTCCGCGTTCAGTCGACGACTTCTGCGGGTAGAGCCTTCTCGCGAGCCAACCATAGTATCCACCCAGGATCGTGAAAGAATCGCGGACTTGCCGTCACCATTCGCCGACGACGGTCCCTCCGGCAAACGAAAAACGAACCGGCCGCGAGTATCCTGCGCTGGATGTTCAGTTTTCTCCCAAATTGATATCCACAGCCGTGCTAGCGAGTCCGCCGAACCAAGCCGAGAACGCCTCGTAGAACAACCAGGACCTCCTTCGAGCCGCTGGGACCTGCGCTTTGCCCCAAACCAAGGATGAGCTCAACCCGTTCGCGCCGACTCACGAAGGTGAGGACCTCAGCGTGTTGATCCGAAAGGGCAGGTGGCTGGCTCAAGCAATGTCGATCGACGGCGCCGGCGTCGGATCCATCACGGCGCGTCTCTCGAAACTCGGCCTTCCCGTCGCAAGGTCTCACGCAATGGCGTGTTCCGCGAAGCGTCGCCAAAAACAAGTGAATGCCCTCCGAGGGCTCATCACGACTGTCCTTGTGGCATTCGTGATCGGGTTCTTCACGCTGCTCCTGGTCACCCTCTGACAAGGTCAGCAAACGTCCAATGCGATGATCGAGCTGAAACCGTTTCGAAATTCGACCCAAGCCATTACCATGCGCATCACGTTCTGCGACGCGGAGCCGAGGATCGCCGCGGCGATCGCTGCGCGGTTCCTGGGCGTGAACGATGTCGAAGTGCTCACGGGTGACCTGCTTCAGCTTAAGGTCGACGCGATCGTAAGCCCCGCAAACAGCTTCGGTGACATGAGCGGCGGCATCGAGAAAGCGATCGACGATCGTTTTAACGGCGAAGCCCAACGAAGAATCGTCGCCCGCATTCGCGCCGAATTCCTCGGCGAACTTCCCGTCGGCCGCGCCGTCATCGAACAAATGCCGGACTGTCAATTCATCGTCGTTTCGCCAACCATGCGAACACCGACCGACGTTAGCCATACGATCAACGCTTATCTCGCGATGCGCGCCGCGTTCGTCGCTCTCCAAAAACACAACGAGAATTCACTGGAGCCGATTCAGACGGTTGCCATTCCGGGGCTGTGCACCGGGGTCGGCCGGATGTCGCCGCAAGATTCGGCAAGCCAAATGCGTGCCGCCTACGAC
>JBCBLJ010000140.1:0-13470 GCA_038520195.1 Planctomycetota bacterium | reverse complement strand
TTGGCTGGGGCGTCGGAGGGATCGAGGCCGAAGCCAACATGCTGGGCCAACCACTTTACATGCTGATGCCCGAAGTCATGGGGTTTGAGTTGACCGGCAAACTGCCGTCCGGTGCGACCGCGACCGACATGGTGTTGCGCGTTGTCGAAATCTTGCGTGCTGAGGGTGTGGTCGGCAAATTCGTCGAGTTCTTCGGGGCAGGTATGAATGCGATGAGCGTGGCTGACCGCGCGACGATCGCGAACATGGCACCGGAGTACGGCGCGACAATGGGTTTCTTTCCCGTCGATGAGGTCACGCTCGAATACTTGCGACAAACGGGCCGAAGTGAAGAACTCGTCCAACTCGCCGAACGCTACTGCAAAGAACAAGGTCTGTTCCGCACCGATGACGGACCAGCGCTCCGTTACACCAAGACCCTGTCACTGGATCTTGCTACCGTTGAACCGAGTCTAGCGGGCCCCAAGCGACCGCAAGATCGGATCGCGTTGGCGGACATGAAGTCGGCGTTCTCCGCCTCGCTGACTGCGCCGATTGGTAAAACGGGCTTTGGACTCGGTGAGGCCGATTTGGGACGGACGGCCACCGTTGACGATAATGGGCGAAGCAGTCAAATCACACACGGTGCGATCGTGATTGCGGCGATTACTTCCTGCACCAACACCAGCAACCCGTCGGTCATGATCGGTGCCGGTCTGCTGGCGAAAAAGGCGGCCGAGCGTGGTTTAAGAGTCGCACCCCACGTTAAAACGAGTTTGGCACCCGGCTCACGCGTCGTCAGTGAGTATCTCGACAAAGCCGGACTCACCGAGCCGCTCAATCAACTTGGTTTCCATACCGTCGGATATGGCTGCACGACCTGTATCGGCAACAGTGGACCGCTGCCCGAACCGGTGGCGAAAGCCATTCAATCCGGCGACCTGATCGCTTCCGCCGTGTTAAGCGGGAACCGTAACTTCGAAGGCCGCGTCAACCCGCTGACCAAAGCGAACTATCTGGCCAGTCCGCCACTGGTGGTTGCGTACGCACTGGCGGGCACGACCGACATCGACTTGCTTACCGAACCGCTTGGCCAAGATTCCGATGGCGTCGACGTCTTCCTGAAAGACATTTGGCCGACGCAAGATGAGATCGGCGAGACGGTTCGCCGCTCGATCGATCCGGAGATGTTCACCGCACAGTATGACGCGGCCGTCGCGGGCAACCCGCTTTGGAACGCGATCGAAGCGGCGGTGGGTGCGATTTATCCCTGGAACGACAGCACGTACATCCATCACCCGCCGTTCCTCGATCACGTGACCCCCGACGCGACCCCCAGCATCACCCCGATCCACGGTGCTCGCTGCTTGGTGTTGCTCGGCGATTCCGTCACGACCGATCATATTTCGCCGGCAGGTGCGATCGCGACCGATGGCCCAGCGGGTCAGTTCCTGCAGGAATCGGGCGTGGAAGTCCGAGACTTCAACAGTTTCGGGTCGCGCCGCGGCAACGATCGGGTCATGGTCCGAGGGACGTTCGCCAACATTCGCATCCGCAATCAGCTCGCGCCGGGAACCGAAGGCGGCGTCACGCGACACCTGCCCAGCGATGAAGTGACGAGCATCTACGAGGCCGCGATGCGATATAAGGCAGATTCGACACCACTGGTCGTTTTGGCGGGCGCCGAATATGGTACCGGGAGCAGCCGCGACTGGGCCGCCAAGGGCACCATGCTGTTGGGCGTCAAGGCCGTGATCGCGTCGAGCTACGAGCGAATTCACCGCAGCAATCTCGTCGGAATGGGAGTCTTGCCGCTTGAATTCGCGGACAACGCGACTTGGCAATCACTGGGGCTGAACGGCGAAGAAACATTTGACATCGCCGCGCTCTCCGATGAACTGCAACCGCGGAGCCGCGTCGGCGTCACTGCGACCAAGGCGGATGGCACGCAGAACGAATTTGAATGTGTGGTGCGAATCGACACTCCCGTCGAATTGCAGTACTACCGAAACGGCGGCATCCTCCCCACAGTCCTGCGAAATCTCGCAGATGATTCAACACCAACCTAGATCACGACCATGAGCGATATCCACGCACGCTACAACGAAGTTGAAAAACTGATCGACGACGAGAAATACCCCGAAGCCATCGAAGGTCTCACCGCCATCGCAGCCGACGATGACAGCTTTGTGCTTGCCCACCTCGCACTGGCACGCGTCTACACCAAAACGGGCCAACACGCCGAAGCGATCGCGCATGGCGAAAAGGCCTGCGAACTCGAACCCGAGGATTCGTTCAACTTCACCGCGATGAGTGTTACGTACCAAAGGGCGTGGGCGGGGACTCAAGATCAGCAGTACATCACCAAGGCGGAAGACGCGATGGCGAAGGCCAAGATGCTCGAATCGCAATGATTTCGCGGTGACTTCGCAGTGAGTCAATCCGTTGGCGGACCATCGACTTGAACGCGCATTTGCTTTGGATCAATCTTCGTTTCGCACTCGGGAGAGCCTCGCATGCCACTGTCCTTCACACGTCGACTCGCCGTTTTCGCCGTCGCCACCGTCTGTTCACTGTCGCTCGTTAGCACTCGGACCGACGCCGCGGACATGCTGGCCAAGGGTGACGAAGCCAAAGACTTTCAACTCGAAGCCGTCTCAGGCGAATTGAGCGGCGAAGTCAAACTTTCCGAAGTCAAAGGCTCGGGCCCCGTCGTGCTGGTAGTCCTGCGTGGCTTCCCCGGCTATCAGTGTCCGATTTGCTCACGACAGGTTGGCGCTCTCGTTGCAAAAGCGGCCGACTTTAAGAAGCAAAATGCGAAAGTCTTGATGGTCTATCCCGGACCGGCGAGCAACCTCAAGGGCAGGGCGGAGCAGTTCCTGAGGAACTCCAAGCTGCCGGCGCCGTTTACTTTGCTGATCGACCCCAACTACGAATTCACCAACGCCTATGGCTTGCGCTGGAACGCCCCGCGCGAGACCGCTTATCCGTCGACCTTCGTGCTCGACGAGAAGGGCACCGTGACGTTTGCCAAGGTCAGCAAGACTCACGGCGGCCGCACCCGGCCCGACGAAGTCTTGAAGGCCGTCGGTGCGGCGTCCAACTGAACCGTCCGCTTCCGGTGGGGCAGTGGGATGACTTCTTCTGCTGCCTCACCTGCACACGCAGCTCGCGACAATGCCGATTCAATTCCATGATGTCATCGGCTTTGTCGGCATCGCGCTGATCGTCGGCTGTTACTTACTGCTGCAGACAGAAAGACTTCGCAGCGATGACATCAAGTATTCGATCTTCAACGGCATCGGTGCCATCTGCATCCTTGTCTCGCTTTGCTTCGAATTCAACCTCTCCGCATTCATCGTCGAAACGATCTGGGTCCTGATCAGCCTCGTCGGTATCGGACGCTACTTCCTGAACAAGCGTCGAAGCGAACAAACCGACTCGGACTGACACTGCTGGCCTACTGGGTGTCCTCAGCCAAGAGAGATAGGTCACCGTTCTCAATTAGGGGCGTTAACGTGATACCGTTGATCGTGCTCCCGTGCACGGTGTCGATGTCATCGATCAGCGTCTGAGCTTCAATGACGCGAAATAGATCACCCTCCGCGGGGACAAAACCGCTGGGTCGGACGATGTCGAGAATCCCCGGCAACGCGAATGTCCCTCCTCCATCGATGCGCCCCGGGTCATTGCCACTGCCAATTTCGTCGATTTCGACACGCAGCGTGCCCATCGTCAAGTCGACGTTGGTCAGCGTGATCACCGAGTTCAAGGTCGCGAAGACCGTTCCACGAAACACGAACTGCGTCCCACTGGCGAAAGACTGAATGTTGCCCGTCCCGCCGCCAATGGTGATGCCTTCGCCAATCTCCACCTCGGTGCCCGGCAGGCTGGTAAGCACTCGATTGAACGAGTTAGGTGCCGCCCCGGTGAATTCGATGCTGCCGCTCCCCAGCAGCGACTGGCTTCCTTCAAACGTCAAGTTCGTCGCGCGGCCCAGCGAGTCGAGGTAGAGATTGCTCTCGAGCATCAATCCGTTGACGACTTTCAGCGTCTCTCCGTCTCGTATCAAGGTCTCAATCTCCAGCGTGACGCCATCGAGTGTCAGACCCTGCGAAGGTTCTTGCAGCAGACGGGTGCCAGCGGGACCGCGGATCACGAGGTCTTTGACGATCCCCCCGAATCGAATCTCGCCTTCGGTTTCCTTCAACTCGAGAACGCCCGTGCTGTTTGTGATCCCGCGCACGTTCAGGATGCCTTCCGGTCCGGGATCGAGGGTGCCCTGAAAGTCAAACAACCCGGCGACCTGCCCTAAACCGTGGCCGATCGTGATGTCGTCACCGACGGTCACGATCGTACTGGTTGCCCCCATGATCAGTCGGTTCTGAAACGGCGTGGTGGGTGTCCCCGAAAAGACTACCGAACCGACGCCGTCGAGCATCTGCGTCCCGACAAAGTTCATCTGTGTCACCGTGCCGGTCGACGCAAGCGTAAAAACCTCATTGAGAATGAGATGATTGTTGATGGTTACGTTCGCGTTGTTGATCGCGTGAGCGGGAATGTTCAGCGTCACCCCGTCGAGAATCCCCGAAACAATACGCAACGGTTCCGCGGCGGCACCTCCGTTGAAGACTGTGTTTCGAATTCGAGCACCGCTCAGTTCAATCATTGCATCCGACGCGTCCACGATTCCGGCTTCGAAGACTCCACTGTTAGTGATCTTTAACTTGCCGCGGACTGTCGCGCCGGCGACCTTGGCTGCGCCGACGACAACCTCCGCACCCGGATTGAGCCCGTCGATCAAGACTAAATCGTCCGGCCCCGGGATCACACCATCTCGCCAGTTAGAAGGCAAACTCCACAAGCCTCCGCCTTCATTCGCCCAAACAGCCGTCGCTTCACTGATCGCCACGATCTCTTCAAAGATGCCACCACCCATCACGTTTCCGGCGCGATCGAAAATCGTGCTCTCGTCGAGCCGCAACGCGTAGTTGCCTTCCGCTGGTGCGGGAATGGTTAACTGAACGATTCGATCGTCGCCGCGAAATGCGATCTGCGACTGTTCGACGACGATCGACTCACCGTCGACCGGATCGTCGGCGCGATCCAACCGCACGTTGATCGCATGTCTCGTGTCGAGAGCTTCGTTGAATTCGATGTCGAAGATCGAGACGCTGTCATCACCGTCCGCGTTTAACGCGAGCTGGACCGCGGTGACAAACGGGGCTTGAGTATCCTCCAAGATCGTGAACAAGTTGTCGGTCGAGTTTGCTTTGTTGCCGCCGGTATCCGTCGCCTGAACCTGGATCGAGACGGTGGACTGTTCGGCGGTCAATTCGGGCACCTGAAACGCAAAGTCGAACGGATAGGTGACATCCGATATCGTGCTTCGGCCGTCGACGATCAAGGTCACATCGCGAACTTGAACGTCGTCGTCGGTTACCGCACGAACATTGACGGTGGTGCCTTCAAAGACTTGAATCCCGGGAGCCGAAGGGTCCACGTCGACCGCATCGGTCAAAATCGAAACCGTCGGCGCAGTTCCCAATCGGTCGGTCTCGCGGAATTTGGCGATCGACAAGCCGCCGGTCCCGTCGGCAACATACGCGTAGCCTCCCGAGAGCGTGACGCTGCGCGCCGTACCGGGTGTGGGGATCCGTGTCAGAAAGTCGTAGGTGACCGCCGGGTCACTCGCGTCGTGAATCTCAATTCCCCGAAAACCGCCAGCGACGACGGCGAGTCCCGAACCATCGAGCACGGTTTTCAGGTTTCCCGAGGAGACCGATGGCGTATCCACGTCCGAGATGACGACCGGGTCGTCGGGATCGCTGATGTCAATGGTGGAGTAACCACCAATCGCCAGCGTTGAACCAAACGGTGACCCCTTCAAGTCCGTGACACTGCCGTTGGCGACGTAGGCGATGCCGTTTGCGACGAACACATCCTTTGTGTCATCGATCAGATCGACACTGCCACGAACGATGGCGAATCCCGACGTGTAGTCGACGACATGAAGTCGCCCGTCGGCGGTCGTGACTGAAAAGAGGCTTCCCTCACGAGCAATGGCTTCAACGGGAGCGCCGAGATCAAGTTGCTGAAGCACTTCTCCATTTCGCAGATCGATGACCGTCGTTTCGCTTCCGACCGCGAAGGCGATATCGCCGAACACTTCGACCGCGTCCACAAATCCGATGTTGCCGACGGTCTTGATCAGACTCGGGCGTGCGGGATCGGTAGTGTCAACGAGATGCACTCCACGGCCGCCCGCGGCCAGCGCGGCTCGCCATGCATGAGAATCGACGACGACATCCGTCGAGACGCCGGGTAGACTTGCGTCGCTGATCAGGATGGGCAATTGCGGGTCGCTCACATCCACCACGCTCAGCCCCCGAGCACCCGTCGCGACAAACGCCGTGAGCCCGTCGGTGTCGTGGCTCGAGCCCTTTAGGTAAACGTCATACGCATCTCCTCGCAGCGACAGATTGGAAAACAGGCAAGACGTCGGCTCCGGGGATCCGCATGGGCTTCGGTTCGCAAGCAGCTCCGCCAAATCGCTGACGCCGTCTCCGTTGGTGTCTGCCAAGTCCGGGTTGGTGCCCACGACAAACTCACCTTTGTCGGGCACACCATCGTTATCGCGGTCTTGCTCATCGACTTCGAGAATCAAACGCTCACCACGTTGCGTCGTCCCTGAATCCCCGGTGCGAATGAAGCTCTCGTTGATAAAGCCCGTGCGCGGGTCATACAGCGTCAGCGGAAGAAACGAGTTGGGAGGAAGCACCGCCGTGTATCCCCCGTCATCGTCGAGTCGGCCTCGCAGCACCAGTTCTTCACTGACCTCGATCGCGTAATACGCGCCTGCCGAGGGTGTTGTCGCGCCGTCCACGATCTCGGAGAGTTCCCCGACGGCCGTTTCGAGTTGGCGCCAGGTATCATCAAACGCCTCTTGCAGGCTTTCGTAGCCCAGCCCCGTTAGTCGGTCGACGGAACTCTTGTATTGGTCGATCGCATCAAGCAACCGCGCCGTCAATTCCTCGTCCGAGAGCGTCGACTCTCCTTCGGCGCTGGACGCGTTCTCATCGCCGATAAAGCGATCGATCCAGCGCGAGGCGGCGCCACCGAATTCGTAAAAGTGGTAAGCCGTATCGAACACCGTGTCGGCTACAAACTCGACCGTGTTCGTGGCGATTTCGGTTGTCGTGTCGTACGCGTTCAACGTGAAATCGATGGCGCGATCGAGATTATCAATCACGTTGGAACCGCGCAAACGCGTCCACTCCACAACCGCGGCCGCAAACATCCGGTTCTCGGTTCGCGTCGCGCGTAGACCGTCCACCGTCGAGACGACCGAGAGCACGACGCCCTGCCATTCGGTCAAGAAGTCGATTCCGGGGCCCCAGAAAGGAATGAAATCAAGCGTCTCGCCGGTGGCGGCGTTGATCATCCCGGCGGCCGTAAACTCCGAGATCGAGACGGTTCGCTCTTCATCTCGGATCGAGTCCGAGAGCACATCCAAACCGGAGGAAACGACGTCCAGGATGACGTCCACCGGTTTTGCGGCCAATGTGATGCCCTGGCCGATGAACGGAATCACCTTGCCCGGAGTTGTGACGGCGTCTTGAAGGACATCGGTGAAGTTCGCCGCGATGCTGATCACATTGATGTACGACGCAATGTTGTTTCGAAACGCCGTCTCGAACGTCTTGCTGATGTTCTCGGTCGTATGGCCTTTCGCCTTATCTTCCCATTTGACGCCGGGCTCGTTGGACACCGTTCGCCAGCCCACCGTTTGAACTCCGTCATCGCTGACCAACACGGTTTCGTCGTCGCTAACAGTCATCGTGCCCGTCGGCCGCCAATTACCTTGGTCGTGATCGAAGCTGTACAGGAACACCTTCTCGCCGGCGCTCAAGCCATCCACGTTGGGATACGTGATGCGAGCCGGCACATCGAAATCCTCCGCACCGCCGGCGTCGACGCTGAAGACGATCGATGAATTGAGCCCCGACGGGAGCGGTGCGGGGATGCGATCATTGTGCAGAGGAAAGATCTGAAGCTCTGACGCCGGGGAACCGTCCGCAAAGAACAGCGAGTCCGGCGGAACTTCGATGGAGAGTTGTTCCCACACTTGGCGTGGCACATCGGGAGTGATACCGGCCAACACATCGAGACTATTTTCGCTGAACCCAACGGTCGTCGACTCGCCGCTGACAATGCTGACGGCATCGCCTTCCTTCGCCAACGGAAGAAAGATGTCGAACGGGACGCCACCTTTATTCAACTCCGTCGCCGCGCCGGCCTCGGGATGAAAGGGTTTGGACGTGCCAACGTAGTGGAATCCCTCGGGGGCGCTGGTCGACGTCGACCCGTCGATCTGCACATAGAATTCGGTCCCCGGCGTGTCCTGAAGCGTAAATGCGCCTTGCGCGTCCGTGACGGCCATCACACTCGGAAGCCCCTCGACGGTCAACGTCGCGCCCACGATCGGGACCTTTATCGAGTCCGTCGATGTCGTGGAGTCGTAAACGAAACCCGAGATCGATGTCCCCAGCACGGGCGTCAGCCCCAGCGTCGTGAATTCGACCTCTTGGGTGCCTCCCGGCTGATCGTCGCCGTCAGCATCGAGTGCCAATCCATCGTCCCCCACGATTTCATCACCGACGACGACCAGGCGTACCCGCGTCTGAGTCGGCAGTGGTTCGTCCGGGAAAAACTGGATCGACA
Organism: Planctomycetota bacterium; assembly: GCA_038520195.1. Classification (GTDB taxonomy): domain Bacteria; phylum Planctomycetota; class Planctomycetia; order Pirellulales; family Pirellulaceae; genus Stieleria. The sequence continues at coordinate 4,767 of JBCBLJ010000140.1, read as the reverse complement.
TCCGGTCGGACGCGACGTGCAATCGCCCGTCAACGCTCGCACCACCGGCAATGACAAACACGTTGCCGGCGTTGACGGTTGCACCGTCAATCGGTTCATCGAGGTTGATCCGAATTTCGCGTGTCGTGCGCACAAGCCGTTCGCCGGCGTGAGGCCGAAACTCGGCAACACCCGTGGGATCAGCGACCACAAAGGGTACGCTCGCGCCTCCGTCTAAAACGTTGCCAGCGGCGTCGATCAGTGGTTGTCGTGTTCCTAATTCATAGCCCTGTTCCGTCAGTGGATCAGAAAGCGTTAGTAGCGTGCTCCCGTCGAGACTCGCCGTCACGTCGGCGATCGCGAGTTCCTCACTCGACACGGCATCAACGATCACGAACGTTTCCATTTGAAAACGGCTTGGTGAAACCGCGTCGTCGACGTTCACCCGAATCCGGCTTCCCTCGGTTCGAAGCTCCGGCCCATCGACGAGCGCTAGCTCCGGCGGCGCGCGATCGACCTCGACCGCGAACGATAGCGAATCGGTTTGGCCCGCGACTCGCGATTCAATCTGATGCTCTCCGTCAGGCAGAGGGCTACCGGCCACCAAGTCGATGACGGCGGAATCGATCGTCAGTTCCCCGTCGACAAAGGCGCCCACATCGATGAATGGCTGACCGGACTCGCCGTTGACCCGCAGCTCCAAGCGTTCGCCGCCGATCGAGCCGGTGATTCCAAACTCGAGGTCGTAGCGGTTGGTGAGAAAGTCGAGATTGGTACCGTCCGGAGCGCTATCATGGGCCAACCGCGCACTGAGAGTCCTCTCGGAACTGCCGATGAAGTTGATCACCTGCAAGGCATCGGATGGAGAAACGCTGTCACTGCCGTTGGCGTCAGGAAACAGGCCTGTCAGGTTTTCCGAGGGGAGAGCGATGTCGACGCCCCGCCTCGCGACGAAGTTGATCACGTTCAGCGCGTCGCGCGGTGTCACCCTCAAGTCTCGATTGATGTCGTTGGGCTGCGCTGGATTTTGAAATGGAAAATCGATCGCCAACAGGTCGCGACGCTCTAATGGTTCGGTACTCAGTCGTCGAGGGACTCTTCTAGACTTCGCGCGTTTGGGTGACTTCATCGTTGCTCTCAGACTCTCGGGGCACGGGTCCATTGCCGCGAGCGGTCGGCGGCGACCGCTTGCGTTGAATGGCTTTCCCGAGTGGACTTACGAGCGAAGCGACAGAGACTGACGCGGGAAGAAGATATTTTTTTCGAGCGACGACGTGAGCGTTCCGGTCACCGCGAACTCGAACGCATCATGCGAAAAGAACGCCAGAAGAATCACGCGCATGAAGCGACCGCAACCTCGAGTGAATCGCCGTCTGACGCTGCGATTTGCCGGTCAGAACGAAACCGAGATGGCAGCGGGCGTCGATTGCGGCTGGCTCGAGTGATCGGCGCCGAGGAGTTCACGCAGGTTCCAGAGTCGAATGGTTCCGTCCCGCCCACCGGTGAGTAGCTGCGATCCCGCCCGATTCAATGCCAGCGCATGAATTGCCGAATCGTGCGCGCGAACGGATGCAAGTGACTCACGCGCCGCTCGATCCCAAATACGAAAAACACCGTCATCGCCGGCCGCAATAATCTTGGAACTGTCTGGCGTCACCGCAACACTCCACGTCTGCGCCGCCTGGCCATCAAGCCCGCCCGCCTCAACGCCCGCGCGCGGATCCCAAAGGTGGATGGTCTCGCCCCAACCCACCGTCACCACCGTGCCGTCGGAAGGCACAAATGCCACGCCATCAATCGGCCCGCGATGGCCCGAAAGCGTTTGATGGATGCCGAGCGTGCCGGATTCCCATAGCCGGACGACCTTGTCGCTACCGACCGATGCGATCCACTTTCCATCTTTCGACCAGGAGACGGCATCGATGGAATGACTTTGCGTCGTCCGGACGACCTCTTCACCCGAGTCAACGTTCCACACCACCAACGTGCCTTGCGCGTCGCCGGCGGCGATCAAGTCACCGTCCGAAGAAAACGCCACACTTCGTACGGCGCTTTCGGCATTCCACTGTCGCATCATCCGGAGCCGAAAGGTCTCCCAGAGTTTGATCGTTCCGTCATCACCACTGGTCACCAACAAAGGGCGGGTCGGATGATACCGGACGCTCCAGACACGCCCCTCGTGCGCCATCACGTCTTGGTCGATTTGGCCTGTTTGAAGGTTCCAGACGCGCAAACTTCCATCCCCGAGACCAGCCGCGAACGCGGTCCCCGTCGCGTTGAAGGAGACCCCATGAACGGCGCCTGAATCACCATCAAAAACCTGAGCGGCGGTGGGCTGCGGCTGAATGGCCGCTGGAACATCGGTGCCGCGATCCCAGCGTCCACCAAGAACCATCCAGGTAGCGGTCGAGATCAATGCGACGAACCCCAGGAGGCCCGCCGCCCAAGCCACACGCAACACGCCCTGTCGAAGCCGCCGTCTTCGGGTTCGCCTTTCGTGTCGCCGTCGGCGACGATCGCGTTCGCCATCGACGCCCTCATGATCCGGGGCGGCGTGAATTAACAAATCGCGACCCCTCGGCGTGACCATCGATGGGTCCGTCGAGCGTCGCCGATGTCGCTTCAGAAGATCCATCGTCTCGTTTGATTCGACTTAGACAGGACAAGATGACGTTCGACACTGAAAGTCCCTTCAGCGACGACGGGAAGGTCATCAAACGGATGCACTCAAAATGAGGACAGGCGTATCCTATAGGTAGGGGGCGCAGATTTCAAACTCCCTCGCTCGTCGCTACGCTCGCCCGATCACGATGGAAGCTCCGACACCAAACCGAGATCCCGTGCTTTTCGCCGATTCGCAAGCAAAAACCGGTGTTTCAGGAGACTCGGTGGCCATCAACGAGTCGGCCGCACATCCTCGAGTTTCTTTTCCAGTTGGCGCATGCTCCGCGACAGCAGAACGCGTACCGCGACGTCGGTTTTTCCGAGCCTCTGGGCGATTTCTTTGGTCGGAAGCCCCTCGGCATATCGCATTCGGATGGCCTGCTGCTGCTCGTCCCCCAATTCCTGAATCGCGCCATTCATCCGCTGCATCCGGATATCGCGACTCAGTGCCGCGCTGGGACTGGTCATGCTCGCGGCGAGTAGTTTTTCGAGGCCCCCGTCGGAACCTGAATCCCCGTCCCCGGTGCCATGCATTGATTGCTGACGATTGGCATCCCTGCGTTTGGCGTCAAAGTGAAATCGGTGCGCATCCACCACGCGGCGTCGGGCCAACTGTTGCAGCCAATCCATCGGCGAATACTGCTCCAACGGAGCGGTGTCCAAGCTCGCAAGTGCGGCGGTCGAAACCTCTTGAACAATGTCCTCGACCTCCACCACCGCCAAGAGGTGTTCGCCGGTGATCGAACGGACAAACCCGCAGAGCCGTCCGTGTTGTTGCTGGATGTAGGCCGCAAGCGCCGTGGGGTCCCGCCGGATCACGCGATCGAGGAGATCATCGTTGGCTTCGGGATCATCCGGAGTTTGCATGCGTCTGGCTGATGTGAGCGACGACGATAGGCGAGTCTCTGCATTGCCGAGTATAACGAGAACACATCTGCGGCGCGCGATCGCAGCCCCAGCAACTCCACGATTCACGGTATGTCCAAAGGCTCCCCTTCTTCACCGAACCAGGAACGCGATGACCCGCGTTTGGTGGAGACGATCAGGCAAACCGAACCGGCTGAGAAACCAGCTGAGAAACCAGCAGCGGAAACCAGCGAGCCGAGCGATTCCGCCGAACAGCTCGACCAGCTGCTGCAAACCTGTCTGGAGCAGTTTCTCGAGGTCGGGCCGTTTGAATCGCCCGGTCAACTAAGGCAACTCTTGCCGCAGGCCGACGAAGAGACCCGTCGGTATCTGCTGATTGAGCTCATCAAGATGGACATGGCGATGATCGCCGAGCAAGCCGATCCCAGGGTCCCGCGAATCGAAGCGTATTTGCAGGCGTTTGGAGAGTGGATTCGGCCGGACAACGTCCCTCTCGATCTCGTGATGGAGGAAATCCAGCTTCGCAAACAAGCCGGCGAAGAACTCTCGGCGCAAGAGTACGCGGCGCGTTTTCCTGCCCACGGTGACTTTGTCGGCGAACTGCTCGGACAAAGACTGAGTCAAAGTCCGGAAGCGACGGCGGCCGTTCAAAATCGTCGCCGTCCGCCGGAGTTGGAAATCGGACAGTGCCTCGATGACTTTGTGATCATCCAGACATTGGGCAGCGGCGCGTTTGCGAATGTGTATCTGGCGCGACAAGTCTCAATGAGTCGTTTGGTGGCGCTCAAAGTGTCGAGTGGTACCGGCGACGAACCGCAGGCGCTCGCTCAATTGGATCACCCGAACATCGTTCGGGTTTTCGATCAACGGATGCTGGACGATCGCTCGACGCACTTGCTTTACATGCAGTTTCAGCCGGGCGGAACGCTGGCCGATGTCGTCAAGACCGTGCGGAGGACACCCTTTGATCAGCGCAGCGGGCAAATGCTTCTCGATGCCATCGATCGGTCCTTGCTCCGAACCGCGCAGGCCGTCCCGGAGCGTTCGTCGTTGCGAGAGTGGCTCCAGTCAACGCCTTGGCCGATGACGGTCGCTTGGCTGGGCATTCAACTGGCCCGGGCGCTGGAAAGCGCTCATGATCGCGATGTGATGCACCGGGACGTGAAGCCCGCCAACGTCCTTTTGTCGGCCGAAGGAGTGCCCAAACTCGCCGACTTTAACGTCAGCTTCGCCGGGGTCGCCGGCCGCGCGGGTGCC
>JBCBLJ010001120.1:0-2017 GCA_038520195.1 Planctomycetota bacterium | reverse complement strand
TTGCGATCGAGCTTCCCCGACGGCGTGTAGTGAAACTCGTCTACGGTGACGATAACGTTGGGCACCATATACTCGGGTAACGTCTTCGCGATACTCTCACGAATCTCCGCAATCCGTGGCGACTCACCCTGTGTGGCGAGCAAATAACCGACCAACCGCCGGTGCCCCGGTTGGTCTTCGCGCAAGACCGTCGCCGCTTGCCGAACGCCGGGCTGCTTAGCCATCGCGGCATCGATTTCTTCGAGCTCGATTCGGTGTCCGTGGAACTTGATCTGACTGTCCATCCGACCCAAATGATCCAACTGTCCATCGACGGTCAGTTGTGCGAGGTCGCCCGTGCGGTAGACCTGAATGCCGTTCCAGTCACAGAATTTTTCGGCCGTCAGTTCGGGACGCTTGAGGTAGCCGAGCGTCAAACCGTCACCAGCGATCAATAGCTCGCCGGGCGTTTCCGGGGGACAGAGCTGATCGTTTTCGTCCACCACGTAGAGTTGCGTGTTCGCGAACGGTGTGCCGATCAGAATCCGCCCTTCATCGGATTCGATCTTGGCGAGGGTGGACCAGACGGTGGTTTCGGTGGGACCGTAGACATTCCAAAGCTCATCACACCGCTCGAGCATGGGGCGAATCAGGTCGCGTGGAAGCGGCTCGCCGCCGGTGAGGAATTTCATGCCCGCCGCGCTTGAGAAGTCGGCTTCCATGATCATCCGCCACATTGCGGGTGTGGCCTGCATGTAGTTGACATCGTGGTCGCGCATCGCGGCGATCAACGCAGGCGTGTCCTTCGCCGTTTGTCGATCGACGACGGCAACGGAGCCCCCGCTCACCAGCGGCAGAAACACTTCGACGACGCTGATATCGAACGAGAGCGTTGTCGTCGCAAGAATTCGGTCGCGAGATGTGAATCCAGGACTTTCGATCATGCTGCATAGCATGTTGACGACGGCACCATGTGGGACCATGACTCCCTTGGGCTTGCCGGTCGACCCGGACGTATAAATGACGTAAGCGACATCTCGCTTCGGGTCCGACGTAATGCTCGGCGTGGCATCACCGGCTCTTCGTACGCGTTCCCAATCCTGATCGACGATCGTGGTGGGCGTCTTGAATTGCTCCGTCAGGCCGCGTTGATTCGAGTGCGCGACAACGTGTTTGATTTCGCTGTCATCGACCATGTAAAGCAAGCGATCGATCGGATACTCGGGATCCAATGGAACGTACCCCGCACCGGATTTCATGATGCCGACCAGAAGCGCCGGCGTTTCGACAACGCGGTCACAGCAAAGTCCAACGAGATCACCCGACCCGATTCCCAAGGACCGAAGATGATTCGCCAACTCGTTGCTTTGTTGCCGGAGTTGTCGGTACGTCTGAGTCTCGTCCCCGGCGAGAACGGCGACTTGATCGGGCGTTCGCTCAGCTACCTCATCGATCAATTCGTGCAGGGAGCACTGCGGGTAGTCACGTTGTGTCGGCTCGTTGATACGGTCGTACGCCGATTGCGGGTTCATCGTTTGCCTTGATACTTCGATCCGCTCCAACGGGCGGATGGGATGATGTCCGCTCCAACGGGCGGATGGGATGATGTTGTCGACGACTTGCGGTTCCGCCAGTAGCCCGCATGGCTCCCACTCGTCGGCCGGGGTCCGTCCAAATGTAGGTCGGTGTTCAAGCGTTGCTTTGGACCAAGACTTGGTTTTCGTGGTTCCGTTTGTAGCGACGGCGACGGTGGTATCGGCCAGGGGCGCGATTCGCGGTGACCGTCGCTAAGATGTTGGCCGATCTCGATTCCGCGTCCTTGCCCGGCTCCCGAAGTGACCTCCCGTTCAAAACCCCTTAAACGCCCCTTCCCCCGTACAATAACGCGCCGCTCACGACATCAACACCCCAACACCCCGTCTCGCCCTTGCACCACGCCTCCAGACGCGCGGGGTCCGTGTCGCGCAACCCGTCATAGCCCGAATGCATGTTCCGGCGATCCAGATCGGGCATATCCTCCAGCTTTTGCATGAAATGG
>JBCBLJ010000061.1:0-18136 GCA_038520195.1 Planctomycetota bacterium | reverse complement strand
GTCAGAGGAGACGTCCCCAGCGATCTCGCGGAGACGCACCGCATCAGCGACCGTCGTTCCCGCGCCATCTTGCAACTGAATCGTCAATGCATCGCCGATCATCGTGATGTCTGTCAGTGTCAGCCACAGCGGGTTGGTTGTGCCAAGCCCCTGGAAACGTTGGTTGACGATGCGTCGCAGAACCGAACCGCCGGAATCGATCAGCGCGTATTCGGCACCGCTGGTGTAGTTGCCGTTGGGGAACGTGACAGAAACCTCGTAGGTGCTGCCCGGTGTCAATCCGGTAAACGCCCACTGAGCGGACGCGTCTTCGTCCAAGAGCGTGGAGTCGCCTCCAAATCCGGTCGCTGGTCCCGCGGATGAAGCGGTCACGCTGAAGGATGCGTCCCCGTCGTCGACGATCGATTCGGAGCCAATCGTCGCCGAGTCATAGCCCAATAGGCCATCGGTGCCACTGGGGCCGACGAACCCAGGTGCATCGGTTGCGGTGTCCCCGAAGCGACTATTGAAGTCGAAGCCCAACTCGTAAACCCAATCCGCCCGCGAATCGAACTCTTGGACATCCCACAGCGCGAGTTTTCCGGCACCGGGCGCGTAAATCAAGTTGTGATCGGACGCAAAGCCACTTTGGCTATCGGCGTCGATGTCATAGGCGAAGCCCGTCTGAACTTCGATGAGATTGTTGCGAAGTTCAATTCCGGAGGAACCTTGACGCAGATAGACGGCCGAAGCCGTGGGCTCATAGAGCGTGTTGTTGCGGATCAACGTGCCGGTGCGTCCGGCGGCGATTTCGATGGAGTAATCCTGGTTGTCGTAAATCAGATTGTTCAGAACTTGAACGCGAGCGATGCTCGAGGAAAGCGTGGTGACTCCCACGCGATTATCAAATGCGGTGTTGCCTTCGATGACGCTGGACGAATAACCACGAAGCCCGATGTCGTTGGCAAAGACGGTGTTGCCACGGATGATCGCGTTTGCGCTGAATGCGCCGGCGCTGATTCCAACGCCGTTCGCGTGAGCCACATTATTCTCCGCCACAGAATTCAACGTCGCCTGGATTCCGATGGAGACGTTTTCCCAGGCGGTACTGTTCGTCACGAGAACATCATAGGCGGAATAGATTCCCACCGAGGTATTGGCGAACGCTTCGTTTCCAGTCACCAACGTCGTCGCGGAGTTCAAACTGCTGACGTAGATTCCGGTGCTGTTCGCAAACGCCCGATTGTTCTGCACGACAGCGCCTGTATCGTTGCTTCGTTCCACTCGCAAGCCGGTGCTGTTGTCGAAGAACGTGTTGTCCTCGGCAAGCGAAGCCGTTCCTGTCAGCCAAACCCCGTTTGAGCTTCGTGAAACCTGATTTCCGCGGATGACCGCGCTGTCCGATTCGACGCGAACGCCCGCAAAACTGGCAAGGCCGATCACTTCGGAGTTCTCGATCGTAAACGCTTCGTTGCCGTTTCGAATCCAGAGCTGTTCTCGTGCGTTCCCAGAAACCCGGGAGCCGCGGATAGTGATGCGATCGCTGTCCGACGCCGTGTCCCCATAGACGCCACGTTCCGCGCCGGTAATCACAAGTGATTCCAGGACGATGTCGTCGCCTCCATCGAGTTCGAACACGTAGTTGCCCGTTGCGGTGTTGCCTCGGTCCAGGACCGTCAAAAGCGACCCGTCGATGTCGGTGCTTCCCTGGATCAGAACGCCGTTGTCTTCCGCTTGAAGCAAAATATTGCTGTCGACGTTGTAGGTTCCCGGGCCGACGATAACGGTATCCCCGGGCTCCAGGTCGTATGCCTGCAGGATCCCAGCGACCGATGCCTTCGGCTCACCAGGAGAAAGCCCGCTGTTAGCGTCATCACCGGTGACCGCGACGTAGTAATTGCTGATCGGCTCGCTGATGGTGAAGGTGGAGCCGGACGTATCCGAAAGCGTCGGCTGATCATTCCGAGTGACAACGATCCGATAGTCCGTGTCGGCCAACACATCACCGGGAATCAACCAGCTGAACTCGCCGTTGTTCGGGACATCATCACCAATCAGCCGAGAAAATCCCGCATCACCATCCTTCAAGAGCGTGATATCAACCGTCGTGCCGGCACCGACAAGATCGCTACGCCAAATCACATCGAAGCTTTGATTCTGGAGCCAAACTTCACCGCCGTCGGGCGCGACCACCAGCACGAATTGAGCGGGGCTCTTGGAGGCTAGCGGGGAATCGCCGTAGGCTCCCAGGTTGACGAAGCTCCCATTGGGCGCCGGCTCGTTCGCAAAAGCGAAGGCGACATCGCCGCGGTCAATGGCAGGCGATTGCATCGCGTCGACCAATTCCGCTGAGGGCAACATGATCGTTCGACCCGTCGCGGCATCGAATGCCGGTGCCAACGAGCCGGTGAAACGACCGATGGTGCTTTGCAAATGGAAGTCATCGTCACGACCGTCACTGACGACATCAACAAAACCCAACGCGTTGTCCGCCCCAAGCGGATCGACGAATAGCGGATCCTGTTCCAAACTCTGTGCGTCGGTGAAGGCCGCGTTCCGCCACGATGTCAAGGTCGGGCGTGGTGTGGCTTGCCAGAGGGCGACGTTGCCAGTGCCCAAGACATGGAAGAGGTTGAAATCGGAATCAATGCCGACTTGGCTGTTGGTGTCAAAAGACAGCGCCGTGGAGTCGATGGCTGTGAAGAGATTGTTTCGAAGCACCGTCCCCGACGTGTTCTGTTCCAACCGGAGGCCGGAGCCCTGTGTCGTGTAGATCGTGTTGCCGGTGACGTTCGCGTTACTCGCCGCACGCAACAAGATCCCGTGTTGACCGGTGTCGTAGATCACGTTTCGGTCGAGATCACCGCGATACCCGCCCGAGGATGAATGGGTGCGAATTCCGATGGGAGTGGAGTAAATCGTGTTTTGCTGTGTGACGTTGTTGAGCCAAGTGTCGATGCCCACGGAGTGGTTGTCATACAGCCGATTGCGTGTGATGGTGATGTTGCCCGAAGAGAAATTGCCCGCGCTCACACCGATGTCGTTTCCGAAGATCACGTTCTGATCGATGTTGGCTTCGCGCGCCGCATCAATGCCGATCGTCGCATTGGAATGCACGGCGCTGAGACGGATGGTTGTGCCGGCACCGATGTCCAAGCCGTCGCCACTGGAGCCCGCAATCTCGCTGTTCTCGATCAGCGTCTGCCCCGTGCTAAAGACGTTCTCAACGTAGATACCGCGCGCGTTGTTCAGAACCGCGATGTCCGAAATCGTCAGGTCCGCCTGATTGGTCGCGTGAATCCCATCGTCGGCATTGCCTTCGATTCGCCCGCCCGAGATGGAATCAATCGCGGAATCGAGATGGATTCCGTATCCCTCGTTGTTCTCTGACACGGTGTCGAGCAGCGTCGTGAATTCGGAGTTGTCTTGGATGTAGATTCCATCTTCGGAATGCCCGCGAAGCGTCAAGGCCTCGCCGTTGAAGGCCGTGCTTCCGGCGCGGGCGTGAACGCCGTAGCGGCTGTCTCGTAGCGTGAGATATCGCAACGTGGTTTGATCGGAGTCATCGAGCAAAACCACCGCCGAGTCGGTCTCCGGGTGAGCTGGTAAGTTGTCGGCGACTCCCGAAGCGGGTGAGTCGGGTCCAGTCCAGGTAAATCCCTCGTCGTCGCCGACGCCCACGATGTTGCTGACCACCGTCGGTGAGAACGCGTGGAACGTCCCTGCGTCTTGGAACAAGGTCTGGTTTGCTCCGAGGGAGTAAATGCGCAGGACATTGTTCGGGTAGGGCTTCGGTGATGAGGGCGTCTTGCCGGTGCTTCGGTTGTTTCCGAGCGCAGTCGTGTATTGGTCACCGGTGAAGGAGCCGTCGTTGACGTAGAACGTGTTGTTGTTCTCCGGAACCGCGAACGTCTCGGTGCTGCGATCGAACGACACCGAGTCGCCAACCAGCGAAACCTGGATTCGCCAACCAAACGTGCCGTAGTCGATGGAATCGTCAGCGGGAGTCCACGAGTGTTGCCCGTCGTCGTCCGTCACCGCCACGATATTGGTGTGCAAGACGGGGCCGCTCGGCGTGTCTTGCAACAGATCGATTCGCACCGGCAGGTCATCGGAGTTGCCGAACGAATCCCACTCAATGCGCCCGGGTAAATCGCGTTGGAAATCGACGTAGAGGTCGGGGCTGCGAAGCGCGATCTCCGGTCGATCCAGGTCGCGAGCGAGTTGTTGGTCCCCGTCCGCACCTTGAGCCACCGCGGCATCTTCGCTCAGCAGGTAAAGAAATGCGTCGTCGAGTCGGGCGTCATTGGCTGTCCCCGAGAGCCGTGTTCCTTCAAAACGGTAGCGAATGCTCCGTGTGTTTTGTGGGACCGCAAGCCGATCACCCACCTGTTCCCAGCGATCGCCGACGTTGCTCGCAAGCGCGGTCGTACTTGAGATTTCCAGGTTGCCACCGTCCAGGAACGTCAACACGATCTGACCCGTGTCTCCGTCCGCCGATCGAATTCGACCTCCGAACGCGGCCGTCAAGTCGCGTGCATCGATTTCAGCCGCGGTGAAGCCCGACGCGATCAGGTCGATCGTTTGCTCAGCGAAGGAGGTCGCGTCGGCGCCGCCAAAGAAATAGCTGGAACCAGAGTATGGGTCAGGCGACGCGCCGAGCGTGGAGGCCGCCAGATTCGTGGTCCAGGAACCGAGCCCCGCTTCAAATCCCGGGTCGGCGAGTCGATTGATTGAGACTCGACTCCAATCGAGCACACTCAACGGGTCCGCAGTATTTTCCGTGGGGCTGGTGAAGCGCAAACCGGCGGCCACCGGATCGACGTCGTAGTTGCCACGGGCGAGCCCCGCGAATTGAGGCTTGGCCCACTCGGGATTTACCACCGTTGTCCCGATCGAGTTCAGGTCGTAGAGGTGAACGTCCTCCTGCCAATCAAGGATGTCGCTGAAGTCGAGCACCGTGCCATCCTCGGCGACGATCCAGTGCACCAGTCGTCCTGTGCCGCTTGAATAGAGCGAGTTGTAGTCACTGAAGAAGCCGCTTTGGCTCGCATTGTCGACGAAGATGTCGTACCCACTTTCGACCCACAGAATGTTGTTGCGGACTTCGACTTCGCTTGAGCCGCCGACGACGCGAACATTGTCGCCGGTGAGAGCGTGCATGGTATTCGCCGAGATTCGCACGTCGGCCGCACCGTTGGTATCGATGCCGGCGACTGCGTTGTGAACAAAGACGTTTCGGAAGATCGTTTGATCGTTCGTCGCCGCGATACCCGTTTGGTTCGACTCCAGACGATTGAACTGAATCAACCCCGTAAAGCCGGAGACACCGGTGGTGTTGTTTTCGATCACATTCGCGAATTGACTGTCTTCGCCGCCCAAGATTCCCGAACCAACGACCCCAATGACGTTGTCGGTAATGAGTTGGCCGCGTGCTCGGCCGGTGAGTTGCAAGCCGGTGGCGTTGTTCGTGATCTCATTGGCGACTTGCGACCCGACAAACCCGAGTCCCTCCGTCAACGAGTCCACCGTCGCGACGACGCCGACCACATTGGCGTGAATTCGATTGCCGATGAGTTCCGCGGCCGCGTCATACTGGACACCGACGCTCGCGCCGGTGATCTGATTCGAAGAGACTGGACCGGTCCACGCGGCATCGAGATTCAGTCCGGTCGTGACCGCGCTGATTTGATTTTGCATGATTTCGCCGGAACCGGTTTGATCGATCGACAAGCCGATCGTCGATCCCGCGAGTTCATTGTCACTGAACGCCAGACTGGTCGCCGAACCGGCCAGCGTCGACGTTGCATCACCGACGGCGACTCCAACCGCACCGCCGCTAATCGTGTTGGATCGAACTGTTGTCTCGCTCGCGCCACCTACGACTAGCAGTCCGATTTCTCCGGCGGGGACCCGGATGGTGGTGTGAGAGACTTGCGACTGGTTTCCGCCGTTGACCAACACCGTGCCGTCGATCACACCCTCTCGAATCGCGGTTCGATTCGCGGTTGTCGTCACGTCGCCCGTGACGTTCAATCGCTGCAGCACCACGTCATCACCGTTGACGGTGATGTCTCCGATGATTTGTGCACCCGCGGCACCAATGATGGAAACGCCGCTGTCGGCGGCGGAAATCGTGATGTCTCCGCTGATGGTCCCCTCCACGGTGATCGCATCGCCAGCGCTCAGGGTTTCGGCATCCAGGATCTGTTGTACGGTCATGCCGGTCGCCGTAGCGTTGTGAATTGTTCCAGTGAGCTCCGCATTGCGACGCAATTTGATCTCGCGCGTACCATCGACCGTGTCGACGAAGACGATGGCGGTCGGATCCGAAGCGACGCCGATGGATTCGATGTTTGTGATCGAGCCACGGGTGATGCCTTGCCCGACCGCGTCGCCGGCAATGAACTCCGTGAAGTTGATGCCATCGAATCGTCGTGAATAGATCGCCATGGGCTGGTCGGCAAGCGGCTGATGCGCCCAGTTCAACGTCATCTCAGTCGCCGACGCACTGAGTCTCGGTGTGCGCATTCGCCCGACGTCACTGATCGTTTGCCTCAAGAGAGGTTGGCTTGCCGAACCGTCGTACTCGGCGACGGCGAGTACCGTCGCGCGGTCGCTGCTACCGACCCAACTGACCCACAGTGACGAATCGAAGTATGCCAGCGTGGGATCGGTGTTTCCAGACACGACCGCGGGTACAGCGCCGACGAGACTACCGCTGACACCGGTTCCGCTACCCGACCCCGCGATCTCAGCCCAAGTCGTACCGGCGTACTCGCGAACGTAGACTTGCCGGATGCCCGATGCCGCGTCGAAGGCGGTCCAGCCCACGGCGATGGTCCCCGCGTCGGATGTGACGGTGAGCCCAGTTACATTCGATCCAGTCACCGCGTTGGAGATTCCACCACCGCTTGCGCTGCCGCTGAGTTCTTGCCAAGAGCCTCCGCTGAAGACCCGGGCATAAGCTTGGACTTCGCCGGCAACGACTTCTTCCCAGGCAACGAGTGTACCGAAGCTGGTTTCGACGACGATCGGATTCGAAGCCGTGCCTGACGTCGAGATCCCTCCGGCGCCGAGTGAGCTTCCCATCGCCGTCCACGCGCCTCCCTCCCATCGGGCCACATGGATGTTCGTGCCGCCGATTTCGGATTCAACCCAAGCGACAACGGGTGCGCCACCGGCATCGACCACGATCGATGGTTGTGACGACGCACCAGCGCTATCGCTGATGCCGCCAAGTCCGGCGCTTCCGCCCAGTTCATTCCATCCTGAAACATCATGACGTGCGACGTAGATTTGCTGGTTTCCGCTTCGCGAATCGCTCCAAGCAACAAACGTCTCGCCGCCGAAGGAGGCGATACTCGGAGAAGTCGAGGGAGCAAGATCGCCCGAGAGTCCGCGTCCGGTTGCCGAGCCCGCCAACTCGCCCCACCGTCCAAAGTCATCCGCGGCCGTCGGCAGGGACGCAGGACCGAACACCAAACCGGACGGTGGCGGATTGACGGGCGGCGCTGGTGTGCCGCCTTGCGGAACGAATTGCGTCGGGTCGGCGGCTTCTCCGCTCCCGTAATCAATCGTGTCCGGCACCGAGCCTGGCGTGGGGATCCCAGCGACCTGGGCGTTGTCATCGATCAGATCGTCGCCCCCTTCACCAAACAACAGGTCGATGCCATCGTCGCCTAGCAGTTGGTCGCCACCGGAACCGGGTTCGTCATTGTTAGTCCCGAAATCGCCGTAGACATAGTCGACCGCGCCGTCGGCTCCGATCGCGCTAACATTCAAGGCGTACAACACGTCATGATCGGCACCGCCGAGAATCACGTCCGACCCAGAGTCGCCGCTGATGGTGTCGTCGCCGGCTTCGCCACGCAGAATGTCGTTACCAGGACCACCCTCGATGACATCGTTGCCGCCTCCTCCGAAGGCGCGATCGCGACCGGCACCGCCTAGGATCAAGTCCGCGCCGTCGTCGGAACCCCGCAACACGTCGTCGCCGTGTTCCCCGCGGAGCTGATCACCGACGCCACCCCCGCCGAGAATCTCATCGTCACCGCCGCCGCCGCGAAGGTTGTCGGTGCCCGCACCGCCATCGATGAAGTCCGGTCCGTCGCCACCGTTGATCGTGTCGTTGCCGTCTTGGCCACGAATGTCGTCGCTGCCCGGCCCGCCCAGCAGCGTATCGTTGCCGTTGTTGGAACCCCAGATCTGATCGTCGTCGTCGCCACCGTCCACGAACTCGTTCAGACCGACACCCGCGAAAATCGTGTCATCGCCGTCCCCGCCAGACGCGTTGTCGGAGCCTGGGCCGGCATCGATCCAATCATCGCCGAGACCGCCGAGGATCAAGTCCGCTCCGCCGAGTGCGTAAATGCGGTCATCGCCCGCGTCGCCTTGAATGAGGTCACCGAATCGCACCGCATCGGCAAAGTTCGGGTCTGTCTCGGCACCGTCATCGCTGCCGACCAGTAAGTCATTCCCATCGCCGCCGAAGAGTTGATTGCCTATACCCGATCCCGCGATCAAGGTGTCGTCGCCGGGGCCACCGCGAAGCAGATCGATGCCCGCGCCGCCATCGATATGATCGCGGTTCTGGCCGCCGGTCACATCGTCGTCGCCGCCACCGGTGCGTATGTGCGTCGGCACCGTGACGCCGGAGATGGCAATCACGTCATTGCCATCACTCGTCTCCAAAAAAAGCGTGTTCCCGCCAGAGAACGTTCCGCTGATGGTCACGTTCGATCCTGCGGCATCGGCGTCCAGGTAGTCACCGGTGAGGTAGCTACGTGGCGCGGTCACCGGACCGGCAAGCGTGATGTCGTCGCCGACTTGCAACCACAAGGCACCGTCGGCCACGCTGATCAGTCCGCTCGCAGGTAGGATCAGGTCCTCACCGGATGCGGTTGATTCAAGGACCGTCAAACGAACGTGGCCCAAGGCGGTTGATGCGACGTCGGAGAGCGTCAGTGAATCCGTCGTTTCGGTCACGTTCAAATCGAGCCGCGCGCTCGCGGCCAAGGCTCCTCCGCCGGCGGTGTTAATCTCCAAGTCGTTGAGCAACTCACCGATTCGACCGTCGGTCGACGACAACGTGATGTTGACCGCATTGATGTCGCTTGCCGCGTCGGCGTCACGATCCAGGATCTCGTCGCGTGCTTCCACGAGGGCGTCGCCGGCGACCGCGTGGATCACGCCGATGTCCCCCAAGCCTTCGGAGCGCAGCGAGACGCTACCGGACGTTGAAGTCATGTTCTCGACATCAATGTCGCGGACACTGTGAACGAACTGATCACCCCCGGACATCGACGTGAGCGAACCAAGGAACAAGCTTACATCGAGGTAATTCGTCGCTGTTCCGATTTGACCCCCTGCCATCAAAGTCACGTCGCCCGAAGGCGGCGAGTTCGGATTATCGGTGGTCACGTTCACGACTTCGGCACCGGTATCGTTGAACGCATCAAAGATGTCGCTTTGTGCCGTCAAAATCACATCGCTCGAAGACAGCACGCGGCCGACGATCAAGTCTCCTTCGTCGACGGTGATGTCGATCGTCATCGCCGAATCCGCACGGGAGACAAACAAGTCATCGATCGGGATCAACGACCCATTGATCGTCGTGTCGAGAGCGACTTGGACGAGATCGATGCCGGCGACGGCGTCGACTCGCAGCAATCCGGCATTGCCGATTTGCGTCCGCATCGGCGAGGACGCTGCGGCCCCAACGATTTGGCTTCCCGCTCGCATCTCGAGGCTAGCCGGCGTTGCGACCGCCGCGTCACCGATGCCGAGGTCGACGATGCTGGCCGCCGCATCCAATTTTGTATCACCACCGGCTTCGATGCGCTCGATCAACATCGTGACCGGGGCGGTGATCGCGACACGGTCGTGTGCCGTGACCGCCAACGCGGTTCGAGCGTTGATCGCGACTTGATCCGATAGACGGACCGACAACGATTCGACTTGATGCTTATCGGCAACCAATTGACCCGTCACCAGCGAGGGCGTCCCGCTATCGGTTGCGTGATCCGCCGTTAGTCGCTGCCAAAGACTCGCGTCGTTGTAGTTTTGCGCGAATAAATCCAGTTCGGCGGCGACGCCCAGATATCGATAGAGCCCAAAGAAATCCAAGTCAAACTGATTGAGCACCGTTTGATTGGTGCTGACCGTCCGTGTCGCGGCGGTTGTTCCCGTACGATGGTTGATCGCGATTGGTTGCCAACGTGCTGTGTCAGCGTAGTTCTCGTTCAGCAAATCGACGTTCGCTTGATCGGCCGCGACGAATTCAAAGAGTTCGTACTGAACTCCCACCACGTCGGACGCGTTGGCGACGGACAACACGTCCTTTTGAAAGACCGTCAGCGCGTTCGCGTTGGCCGGGTCATTGATCGAAACGATCTCTTGCAGCTCGCCGACATCGGAGCCTTGGTTAGGCGTCGAGATCTCGATTCGGTCACCGACGATATTGTTGAATTCGATTGCGAACGAGGGCGGAGCGGTGCCGAGGGTGTTCGCGTGGGGGTAAAGGAAAGTCGCGAGTCCCGGTGAGACGGAGTAGTTCACCGATTCAAAATTCCAGAGCCCTTGGTTGGCGCCCTGTTGCAAGAACTGGAGCGTATCAGACGCGACACGCGCGGTGCTCAGGATGTTGGAAGGTCGAAACAGCTCATCGACCCCATCGAGCAGTGAACCGGTCGTGACCGTGATCCCCACGTCACCCGATTCGCTATAGACCGAAGACGGAGACGAGTCGCGGTCGGATTCGGTTAGCACCAAATCGCCGAGCACTTCTCGAACTCGGACGTCGCTTTGTGCGACAGCAACCAAACCGCCGCGGGCGTCTCCGTTCTGTCCCGGATCGGGGAACTCACCACCTGTCGGTGGAATGCTTCCGTCACTGCGGCTGGTATCGATGGGAAGTGGTAGATCAAAGTCACCGATCTCACCGGCGGTCGCTCGCAGTTCGACGACCTCGCCACGCACGATCGAAGTGACACCGCTGGCATCGATGCCATTGGCGGCGTTGACAAACACATCACCTTCGGCGGAATCCAGAACACCGACCTGCAAGGAACTGGAGACGTTGTCCAGCGAGATCGCTTCGAGGTCAATGTCGCCTTGCGCGGAAACAGTGATCGGACCGCGATCGCCTTCAACCGTCAATAAGACTTCGCCACCCGCGGTCACTGTCGGCGAGGGGCCAAACAAGACGGTTCCCGGGACGCTTGTGACGTCGCCGTTGGTCGACTCGATCGTGACGTTGCCGACCAGCGGCGTCTGCACGTTGCCTTCAAAAAGGATATCACCGCCGGAACGAATGCTGGTGATTGGCGCCGAGGGTCCTTGGTCAAACAGGATCCCGATCGGGTAGTCAGCTTTGAGCGTGTGGGTGTAAAAATCCTTCAGGCCCGTTGTGATGTCGATCTTGGTGGTGCAAGTCTTCGTCCGCAGCCATCCACCTCCTCGACACTCCGGCCCCTCGATCGTCTTCTCGGAATTGACGTAGCTGCTGTCGAAGCGATTGTTGGTAATGTCTTGCGTGAACGTCGCGGGGTCGACGTAACCCGCATCTCCTGGATCGAGCGCGCTGAGGTTGGTCCAGCGATTGGTGTCGCCATAGTTGATCGTCGACAAGACCAGGTCCGCTGGGTTGTCGGCGCCGATGTAGAGGTAGACGCTGCCGGTGGGTTCCGGCGGGTGTCGGACTTGAGAGATGTTGGTGAATAACTCCACCGACGTGTCTCGACGCTGTTCATATCGGAGCGAGTACGCCGAACCGTTGGCGTACACTGGCACGAGTTCTTCGCCACCGGGAGCGTTCGTGTTTTCAAGTTCGCGGGTTTCGGATTCCAGCAGAGGTTCGTCATCGATATTGATGACCTCACGATGCTTCCAATCGTTGTCGGCGGCGAGTTCATCGGCCAGGAAATCGCCGAACAAGTTGAACGTTTTCTTTTCGTAGATTCGTTTGTCGAGCTGAACCTTGTCTTGTCCTTCGGTCCAAACGTAGTGAAGTCCTGCGGGAAGCACGTACTCAATGGTATCGCCAAAGTTGTAGTTCACCGGCGAACCGACGGGGGTATAGATGATCGCCGGGGTTCCGCCCGAGTTGAGCGTGCCCGTAAAGTCGGTCTCGCGGATCTGCCCGCCGACCACTTCGTATTCGGTCTTGGTGAGCAACCCGCTGTCGATGACGGTGATCTTGCCGACGCGATCTTTCGTCGTGTCGATGTTGCCGAGGATCAGGTCGAAGGGTGATTGGTTGTCGATATCCAATCCTGTCAGCCCGCTGGCGACTTTGAGCCGACCGTTACCGGTGCTCAGCAGTTGGCCGGCGATCGTGATCTGCCCTCCGTCCGGTTCAATGTCTTCGAGCACGAATGCCTGACGTGACGGGTCCCAATATCCATCGATCGGCACTCCGTCGGTCCCAAAGCTGATCCCCGGCAGCGTGACGCCCGAATCGTCGGTGAAGTTCGACACGAATTGAGGCGGCTGGAAGTTGGGGGCCACATCGAACTCGATGTCGGTCACGCCACTTTGAACCAATCCATCGACATTCAGAAAGCGAGCGGTGATGGTGATCCGTCCCTGCGCGAGAATCCTTGATTCGTCGCGGTGAATCGCTTGTTCGAGTGTCGCGGTCGTTCCGTCTTGCAATCGCCCCGTGAAGTTGATGGTCGGCTCCACCCGTGGCGGCACGGCGATCGGTAACCCAGCGGCTTGTTGCTGGGCACCGAGATTGAACAGCGGCGCTCGAAAGTCCTCGAAGCGAAGATACTGTCGCGGGTCCTGGTTGGTGTGAAACCAGTCTTCGCTGTTGAGTGTGAAGTTCGCAGCGGCGAGGATGGTGACGTTTTCTCCACGCACTTCACCATTGACGTAGACGCTTCCTTCGCGGTTTTCGATCATCACGTCGCCGGCCTCATTCACCACGTCACCGTTGATGTAGAGGTCTTGATCGATACCGGCGGGCGTCACCGGAAGCCCTGACAGGTCGTAGTTTCCGATCGGTCCGTAGGCGTCCTGCAAGATGTCGATGGTGCGAGCCGAATTGTCAACGACGTTGGTGAGCGGTGAATTGTTGAGGTAGACGTTTCCGCCCTCGAGCACCAACGATTGTCCATTGTCTCCGACGGTGACGCGTTGGTTATCCCGCACGAGGATATTGCCAACCTCCATCGCGAAGGGCGAGTTGTTGAGAACGTTGACTTGGGCCCCCGGATAGGCGACCAACTGGTTGCCGACCTGACTCGGAAGGACCGCCGTACTCGGCAGGCCGGCTTCGATGAAGATCGATCCCGGAGCGGCGGTGATCTCTGGGAGATCAAGAATCAGAACGTCGAGGCTGCGCAAGAACTGTGTCCCGCCGTTGACGCTTTCCGTAAAGCCGAGGTCGGCGAGTTGCTGATTGATCTCGTCGAGCTGCACTTGGTAGCGCGCGATGGCTTCGGCATTCCCATCGTGGTTGGAGATCCAGCTGATCAGTTTCTCGCGTTCTTCGTAGAGTCGATTGCCAACATTGGTGTAGACCAACCGGATGTCTTCCACCTCGGTCGGCTTGATCGCATAAAACTTGTCCGTGAGTCCGGTCGCAAGCTGAAGCGTTATATCGCTTGGATAGACCGGCGATCCGTCGTCCTCCAGGGCCGTGATTTCGGCCGGGGTGAGAACGCCGAGATCGGTCCACACGGCGGACGTGTAGTCCAACAGGTGTGGTGCCAGTGCAACCGATTCAAAGCCACTGAGATTGAATTGATAAAAGTTGCCAACGGTCCCGCCCGCGTTGGCACCGCCGACGACTTGGATCACGTGGCCATCGAAAAGGTCCAGCGAGATGTTGTTGATGTCGAGTCGACTGTATTCGTAGTCGATTTCGACGGGTAGACTCAGGTCGCCTTTTTCCTGAGTCGTCAACAACGTGTCCAATCGCCCGATGGGCAACGTCGGTCGACCCGGGTACACGCGTGGCTGAATGGAAACGAAGGCCGAAGAGTGAATACCGGCCTCGACCTTTGCTGCATTGCCGACGTCGACGTTGTTCGTAGAGCTGAAAGCTTCCGTGCCACTGGTGCCGACGCCGTAGGGAAACGCGGAGAGTGAGAAGGCACCGCCCTCGATTCCAACACTCTCGTCTGGCAGCGATGTCTCATCGGTGATCAAGTCGATGTCCTCGAAGCCAAGTACTTGTGAGCTTCCTTGGATGTCGATCACGTTGGTTTCGTTGATCGTCGAACTTGCCGTCGGGTTGACGATGTTTACTCCGAGCGAAGCGGCAAAGACGTTGCTCGCGGCTCGACTGAAGTGGTTGTTTGGTTGCGCGGGCAGGCCTCGTCCGGCCCAAATATCGATGTTCCGGCCCTTGAGCGTCGCGTCGTCCAAATCGATGCGTTGGGTCGCGTGGAGGTCGCTGTTGGCGTCGGCAAACGCGTTCGCCGAGAGCCCCGAGGCGGCTTCGAGATTGGCATCTGCGGACGCCGATCCCGCACCGCGGGTCGCCAGCTTGAGGTCACCGGAAAGATTTTGCAGCGTCGCACCGTCGACGTGGATCACCGATCGCGTTCGTGTCTCGACATCGCTGACACCGACGGTGACACCGCCGATCCCGGAAACGCCGGTCGCTTTGACACTATCGGAGAGATCAAAGTCGGTCGTCGTATTGATATTGAACAGCCCGTTCTCGAGACCCTGCGTGGTGACCTCGACGCCGCTTCCGATATTGACGGATGCCTCGAAAGGATTGCTCGGTGTCCCGAGTTCATACGAACTGCCGAGTCCCGTCGCCGACAGGCCAGACACCGTCACGTTTCGCACGCTCCGGCCAAACTCCTTTTTGCGGGCGTAGTTCACAACATTGATCAACACGTGCTGTGCATCAATCCGCGTCGCACCGCTCTGGATGTCGACGAACGATCGGCTCGTGATCTCGTGACTCGCAAAGGCACCCGTTCCGGCTCCGAGTGCGATCGTCGCGCTGTCGGCCCGACCATCGACGTCCTGCTGATGATCCGGGGCAATGCTCAACGTCAACACGTCAATGTCAGCACCGGGCGCGATCCTGGCGACGACGGCGACGTCCGTGTCCAATGTCGACACGGCTCCGGTCCCGCTGATCACACCACCCGCACCGGCGGTCGTGTCGGCGGTCAAATCGTCATGGCTCTCGGGAAGGATTTGCAGCGTCCGGGAATCGACGCGTGAGTTGGCGCCGATCCGCGCGACGACTTCTTCGAAACTATCGCCACGTCCGGCCGTGACCGAAGCCAATGTCGCGCCGATGGTCAGCCCGCCGATGCTGGTGCCCGTCGCTTCAGCGAATCCATTGAGGTTCAATGTGGGCGTCAAGACAACATCACCATCGACCGTCACCTGCGAGTTGTCGCCGAGGTTCGATTGCACTTCGGGTTCCAGATCGACAAAGGCAAAGTTGGCGCTAAACGCTCCGATTCCGCCCGAAAGCCCGAAGACCTCTCCGTGCGCGTTGAGGTTGGAAGTCGCGTCGACGATGACGTCATCGACGGCACCACCGAATCCGATTCGCGCGCCGTTTCCAACTTGCGACAGCGTTTCGATGGCGCTGCTGTTACCGACATTGACTTTGGCGAACGACGCCCCGACCGCCACCGCACCCACCGTGACCTGACCGGTGAACGCTTCGATGTCCTGATTGTTCAGAGCTTGGATCCGAACATCGTCGGCCGAAACGACGGTCGCATTGTTGGCTAGAAGTGCCTGTACGACCGTGGTGTCGTTGACGACATAGACGGCCGCACCGACACCGACAAAACCCCCGGCGCCTACGAATGCACTTCCATTAAAGTCTTCGTCGAGTCGGGCTCGAACGGTGATGTCGTCGCCAGCGGTCAAGGTGCCGCCTGCGCTGGCGGTCGTGTTGGCGGCGATCGATGTCACCGCGACGCCGGCACCCACGCCGACCAATCCGCCGGCCACACCGCCGACAAGGATATCGATCTCGACGTCTTCGTTCGCATCGACATTGATGTCGTCGCCAGCGGTGACGGTCGCCCCGCCCGAGATCCGTGCGGTGGTGCCGGCGGGAGTGGTTGCGGCGGCGAGCTTGGCGGCGAGTTGGGCCTGTGTCGGTGCGGCGGCGTTGATCCGGTTGGCCGCGTCGGCCGTGATGCTGCCGACCTGCTTGGTGCTGCTGTTGTTGGGATTAGCCGCGTCGTCCTCGAAATTCGCGAGCTTGTTGGCGGTCTCGTTGTGACTGGTCTCGGCTTGCCCGGTCGCGTCGTCCGTGGCGGACGCACCGCCTTGGCCTTCGACCGCGTTGTCGCTGTTTCCGTCGTTGTCGCTGTAGTTCGAATCCAGGGTTTCGCCGACCGACCAAACCGAGATCGCCGCCGCAAGCGCGACCGCGCCGCCCGCACCGCTGAACGTGAACCCTTGCATGTCCTTGATGCCCAACGCGTTGACTTCGACATCGTTCTCCGCGGTCACCACTGCGCCGTTGCCGATCTGTGCCAGCGTGTCGTTCTTGATCGATCCTACGTCGACCGCGCCGGCGACACCGACAAAGCCACCGGCCAGGGCTCCGGCAAAGCTAAACCCACGGACTTCGTTGGCCGCGTTCACGTACACGCTTTGTTGCGAGTTGGCGCCGGAGTTGCCGCCAGTCTGGTTGATCATCGCTCCGCCATCGATCAACGCGGTGGTGTCGGAGTCGATCATCGTCACCGAGACTCCGCCTGCGACGCCAACAAAACCGACTCCGGCCGCGATCGCCAAGTGCTTGTAGTCTTCGCCGCTATCGGCCTGAACCGCCAACCCACGAACCGACGCGGTGTTAAAACCGTTGCCATCGCCGAATTGTTCGCCGGTGAAGATGCCGGAGACCGGCGAGCCGCCGCCGAGCGCATCAATGGTCGCACCGTTGCCGACGACCGCATTGGTAACCTTGTCGACGGTGACCACACCGACGGAAGCTCCGATACCGACAAAGCCGCCGCCGACAGCCCCGGAGATCACATCCAAATCGGTGTTGTCGACCGCGCGAACCAGCACGTCGCCGCCGGCGGAGATCGTCGCGGCGGTAATGTTCGCGGTCGTCGTGTTGTCGATGCTCAGAACGTCGACGCTACCGCCGATACCCACAACGCCGCCCGCCAAACCGAAACCGACCAGAAGAATATCCTCGCTCGCGCCGGCTTTGAGTTGCACGTCGTCGCGAACGTTCAGAGTGACACCAGCACGAATCTCTGCCGTCGTGTTGTTCTGGAGCACCGTCACTCCGACCGCCGGCGCGATCCCCACGACGCCTGCCGCGAGTGTGCCCGCGAGCGCGAAGTGATAGAAGTCATTTCCCGACGCGACTAACACGTCCTGCGCCGCATTCGCGCCGGTGTTGTCGCCGTTGATCGTCGCACCGTCGCCCAGGTAGCTGTTGGTGTTCGTGTTGATCACGTTCACGCCGGCGCTAATCGCGACACCCGCGATGCCGCCCGCCAAACTGATCGTGTAAGTCTCGATGTCGTCGCGATTGGTCGCCGTCACCGCGAGCCCTCGAAAGCTCGTGGTCGTGGGTGTGGCGAGACGCTGAGAAGTGAGCGATTGGTCGTTCGCGTCGTTGCCGCCTTGCTGATCGGCGTTGATGCTATCCAAGTCCGCCAAACCGACTTCACCTTGGGCCTTCAGCGTGCCGCTGTCGGAATCAAGTGAGACATCTCCATTGGCTTCGATACCGGGCGTCGCCGCGCCGGTCGCAGTATGGCTGATGTTGATCTCACCGGTCTTCACGGTCAGCGGCGAAAGCCCGAGAACAGTGACGTCGGCATTGTTTCCGACGAACGCTTCGGTGGTTTTGTCGACCGTCGAGACACCCGCCGCCGCCCCAATTCCCGCATAGGCGGCAACCGCCAAGACACCGACGACCTTGTCAATTTCGACGCGATCATCGGCCGCCACGTTCATGCTGCCGCGGACGTCGATGTCACCTGGCCCCGCGGAAGGGGTCGCATCGGTCGGGTCATCACCGACGAACGCGCGAGTGGTGAGATTCATGACGTGCACGCCGGCGTCGATGGCGACGCTGACGCCCGCCGAGGCACTCAAGCCGGCCGCAACTGACGTGAATCTCACCACTCGCGCGTTCGTCGGTGATGACCCGACCGATGCGACCCCTTCCGCGGGGCCAGGTGAC
>JBCBLJ010000718.1:0-4354 GCA_038520195.1 Planctomycetota bacterium | reverse complement strand
GAAACTCAAACAGATCGACCTCAACGCCATGTATAGCGAACTGACGGACGACTCGCCCGGTTCGATGGGTGGGATGTCGCTGAAGGGAATTCGATCGATCATGAACGACCATGCCACGCCCATCCTTCACGATCCAAGCCAAGCCGCAAAATACAAATGGCGTGGCTCCATCTTTGAGAAGAACCCCAGCGGTTTCACGTATGAATGGCTGAGGAAGAATACGGGAGGACGAAAATGCATGTACCTCGGCTATCGAATTGGTGGTGCGGCCCATATCAACGTCGTCAGTTACTACGACTTCGGCATCCCCTATGTTCTGGCCATGGAACCGTGGGACGGTCGTTACAAGCTCCGCGACATCGCCTACTATCAAGGCGCGAACCGAATGTTCTTTGGGCTCCCGCGGATCTAGCCAACGCGGGGCGCGTCGACGACGCCCGTGATACTCTGATTTGGTCGCCGCAAGGAGCAGAATCCGAAACTCGGATATCAGCGAATCCGCAACCGGTCGTTTAAGTCACGCGGTTTCTTTTTCGCCGCGTCGTTCCTGCAAGAAGTCCGACGGCGAACACCGCCATACAACTGGGTTCTGGAACGGCCCCGGCACCCGTGATGGTAAGCGAAGTGATTTCACCCGACGCGACGGCAAATCCCGATGCGGTCGTCCAAAGAGTAGTGACGGCACGAACGTCGCCTGTTTGCTGAAAGTCCGCGAGGTTGATAGCGCGGGGCAACTCGAGCGAATCAAACGCCGTGCCCGATTGGTCTGTGAGACTAAAGTCGATCTGGAAAAGTTGCGCACCGTTCGTTGGAGGCCCCGAGTATCCGGTGATGGTTTTCGAGAGTTGGTCAAAAGAGGTTCCTGGTAGCGCGTCTTGGACAAACAATAACGGAGGGGCAGACGTGTATTGATTCCCGAGAACCGAAAACTGAAAAGCGTCTCCGGGGAAGGCGCCTCTGTTGCCCGCAACGGAGATTGGGGTCGCTGTTGTATCGTAGGTAAGTTCCCCGAAAAACTCCGTGTTGGCGGTGAATATTCCACCAGTATTCGTAAAGACGCCTCCGTATCGAAGCGTCACGACGCCAGCCTCGCATTGTTGAACGTTCACGGTGGCGACAACAATCGAGACCACGATCAACAGGGAGGGGTTTGTCAAACGAGCGGGAATCAATCTGGCAGCGTTGTGCGATATCATATGGATGGTTCGTGTGGAGAAAATGACCAACTATGCTTGGCTAATAGGTTCTCGCGACGTCGCGCCCTTTTGTGACATCGTTTTAGGAAAAGAGAGTTCATTTGTTTTCAGAAACTCAAACAGGCAGTGTGACGGCAAAGCTCGCCTGCCTGAAATCGCACGATCCTGAGTCCATCCATTGGTTCGTCAAACGATTCATGCCCTCGATTGTTCAGCGAGCACGACTGTTAATCGAAGACAATCGATCAAGAGGTGAAGACGCCGATGATGTCGCTCAGGATGTACTTGTCCAATTCCTTTCACAGATCGATCGGTATGAAAAGCTGGAAAATCGCGGACACTTGTATCAAATCTTGGCCATGCTCACGAAGCGTCGAGCGATCGATGCGTATCGCCGTGCCTGCAAACGAGACTCTCGCGAACAACTGAGTTCTTTCGGTCGGCATTTGGTACCGCCGGAATCGATATCCAGGCTGGAACCCTCACAAATCTCGATCGAAATTCTGGACGCCTTGAGAGAGGTCATCAAAGCGATCAAGTCGCCCGGCCTCGACACCGAGACGATCCTTGAAATGCGTCTCAACGGACATAGCGTGCGTGAGATAGCGGATCGAATCGGGCGGGGCGAAAGAGCGGTCTACCGACTACTGGAACGTGTTCGAAACCGACTGGAAGAATTTGGCTTCGATTTGTCTCCGTAGCTGTCTGAGATTGCCGCTGCCCAACGAGAAGATTAACGCATACGGTTTCCACGTCTCCTTGGCGCTCATGTCGTCTATCGATCAATCCGACTGGCAGACGCAAATTCGCCTCGAACAAATTGCCAAAGAGTTCGAGGAAGAACTTCATGTCAGTGCTTCTCCCGGATTGCTCGAGACGATGCTTCAGAAGCACGCCGATTTACCGGCGAAGGACCTTTTCCGAGTCCTTGTGGAGACAGAACTCGACGCTCGACAGGCGGACCCGTTCCAGACACAGGCCCTCTTACAACAACTCAAATCGGATCACCCGCAGTTTCGTTCCGTGCTTGAGTCTCTCGAGCCCCAACCCGAGGAAGAACCATCGGGTGGGCAGCTTCCGCAGGAGGTTCTTCGAGCAGGCGATCACTTTGAGGAACGGTTTCAAATCGTCGCAATGATCGGTCACGGAGCCACCTGCTTGGTCTTCAAGGCCCTCGATCAAGAAACGAGTGATCTGGTTGCCATCAAGCTCATGCGTCCTGACCTTCTTCAAGCACTCAGCCAATCGTCCGAACACTTCTTCGCGGCCGAGGAGCGAGTACTCAAGACGTTAAATGATGAACGAGTGGTACGCTACTTCGGCAGTGGAGTTCATCAAGGTCTCCCTTATCTTGTGACCGAGTATATCGATGGCGTACCCCTGGATCAGTACTTTCAGCAAAACGTTCTGAATGAGCGAGCGATCGCAGGTCTCGTCGCTGATATCGCCACAACGGTTCAAGCCGCTCACCAGGCGAATGTGGTTCATCGGGATCTCAAACCCAGCAACATCATTGTCGACCGATACGGCAAACCCCGCCTCACCGACTTCGGTGCGTCAATTCATTACGACAACATTGGCCGCGGGGTAAAGTACGCCGGGACACCGTTGTACATGAGTCCTGAACAGGCTCGTGGCGGTGCGGATTTGGTTGACGGTCGGACGGACATCTATTCACTCGGCGTCATCCTCTATGAGTTGTTGACGGGGCAACATCCATTCGGAAACCGGTTCAATACACCCCTTGAGCTGGCGATTCGCATCGAATCCGCAGACGTTCCGCCGCCGAGCCAGCGAACGAAGGTGCACCCCACGCTGGAAGCAATTTGCTTGAGAGCACTCGCGCGGGAGCCAGAGAATCGCTTTCAGAACGCGGCGAGTCTCGCTCGATGCCTTCGCCGGTTTGAAAGACGGTGGAAGACTCCCATCATCATCGGATGTGTTGCGGCGATCCTCTGTGGCATCATTGCGGTCTCGTCGCGTTCCACCCCGATTCGAACGTCGGTCCGGACCATTCATTCGATCGTTCGACCAGACGAGGAATTGGTGGACCCTGAAGCGGGGCGACTCGCGAATGAAACGTGGGCAAGCGCGACGATCGCCACGGTTATTGACGAGTCTTTCCAGGCAGACACCTCTGCTTTTGAATTCTCTTATTCCAACGCGGAGTCGGCCGGCGTTGTTGAAGCCGCGAACGGTGACCGATTCTTTCGGACGATGTTCAGCGCTGACGAAACCACCGCCGTACTGGAGCACGCCTATGACTCCACCGATGCGATCGACCTGAGTTTCCGTGTCCGTTTCCCAGGGGGAGTTCACGTTGCGGGCAATGACAAAGGATATTCTGGTGTGATCCTCGCACAACTCGCAACGCATGAAGTGGAAGGCTCTCAGACGCTGCTGCGTGTCGAGCTAGGCGTGTTCCAAACCGAAGATGCCCGATACCAGATCATGTTCTATTCGCCCTTATTCGACGTCGCAGACTGGATCGACATTGACCCAGAAGAGTGGACGCACCTTCGTTATCGAACGAGTGATACCGGTGACGGAACGATGGCCACCGAAGTCTGGGTCAACCAAGAACGGGTTGTCAGTCGAATTAACGGCAAAGGCACGGTGCGCGATGGTCTCGCAGCAGGTCGCGTTTCGATCGGCGGAAGCAATTCATTCGGAAAGAAGACACCACTACCGTTTGCACGTGATCTAGACGATGTCTCGCTACGTATCATCCCGCGCGACGCGTCGAGCGGGCCTGCTCACACGGAGAACGTGAATGCGAAGCCCTAGAGGACGTCAATCTCGATGGGTGTTGGCACCGAACATCGATCGGCGTGATGTGCTGGGCTCGGGTTACTTTTTCTTCTTGGCGTTCGCCTTTTGATTTGGCTTGCGATTGCGCCGGGGTGAACCGGGATCGGTGTCTTCGGGGACGCCAAACCGCTCTCTTGCGGCGGTGAGTTGCGCAGTGAGCCTTTCTTGAATGTCGATGTAGTCGGTACTGCCAAAGACGCTTTGCAGCTCGTTGGGATCCTTGGTCAGGTCGAACATCTCCCAATCGTCGATCAACTTGCCTTCAAGCGCGTAGAGATGAATCAGCTTGTGCGTGCCATCGGTCACGCCGTAGTGACGTGCCACGTTGTGTGCACCGGGATTCTCGT
>JBCBLJ010001105.1:0-2079 GCA_038520195.1 Planctomycetota bacterium | reverse complement strand
CTGGTGATGCGCTGCTCTGTCTGATCGTCCGCAATCGTACCATCGACGTAGGCGGCGACGTCACCAGCGAAGCCGTTCTCGATGACGGCTTGTTGCTTGAGATCGTGATGGCCATCAAGGCAAAGATGGAGCCCGCGGAGGTGGCGCCGTTGCCCGGCGAATTGCGTTCTCGCTTGATTGGATTGGGAGCGTCGCTTTCGTCACCGCCGGAAGAAAACATCGATCCTCTCGCGGCTGTTTTGCCCGATACGGGTTCTTCGTCGCCACCGGTCGCCGAGTCGGTCGAACCGATCCGAATTCGATCCGCGGACACCGAAATCAAGCGTGTTCGTGACTCGCGCGGGAGTACCTGGAAACCGATCGCTCTGGTTTCGATCGCGGTCGCCGTGTGTCTTTTGGCGGCTCTGTCATTGCAGATGCTTTTGAATCCAAACGACACCACACCGGTCGCCGGCGAAGGCATCGACGACGACCGATCGCCCGCACCGGCGGTCGCCACGGACGCGGCACCGGAAGGCGAAAGCGGAACCAAGTCGACCCTGCTCGTGGAAGACGATTCGAACCGAATGATCCCAGAACCGGAGGTGCCCCCGAAAACGCTCCGCGATCCGATCGAGCCCGATCCTGGCATCCAACCTTCGCCCCAACCGATGGTGGTCGAGTCGTCGCCAGCGCCGACACCCGGCTCACCACGGCCCGTCAATCGATTCACGACCACACCGATCGTCGCAACATGGAGTCAAATCGATGGGCTGTTTCTGCGATCCGATCTGCAGCTTGGAACCGATGCCGGTTCCCAATCGAATCGATCGGTCCCAAAAAGCGTTCGAGAATCGAGTGAATTGACGTTGGTGAGCGAGTCCGCCGATTCCCGGTTGA
The DNA here is from genome assembly GCA_038520195.1 of Planctomycetota bacterium. GTDB lineage: Bacteria > Planctomycetota > Planctomycetia > Pirellulales > Pirellulaceae > Stieleria. Next base: position 1,200 of record JBCBLJ010001105.1, on the reverse strand, counting down.
GACTCGAAACGCTGCCGCTTTGTCGGGCCGAAGGCCAACTCACCCAGGGCGGCAAACTCGTGGTTGCCGATGACACACGATTGGAAGTCACCCGCGGCGGCGCAATGGATCTGCGTTACGGCGCAATCGCACTGCTGGATTTGGGCCAAGAAACCACAATCCGTTTGGGCAGTATTCTGCGAAGCGGCATTCCGATTCGCAGCCCGATGGGCGGCTCCGTCGTCATCCGCCGAACAGCCACCGCGATCGAGTTTGATGTTACCGATCAACCCATTCGAATCGGCGAGCAGACGTTTGCGAACAAGACCGTTCGAGTTGATCTATCGACCCGAACCGTCCAAGCCCTGGACGATGCCCCCGAGCGTTTGCCGAAGTGGACCCGCGAACGTGTTCACCGAATCGAATTAGGACGCAACGTACTTGGACAACTGGCGACCAGCGATAATGTGGGCCTCTCGATCCGCCAGTCACTCGCGAGCGGGACCGCACGAGGCGAGGCCTCGATGTTGTTGCGTCAATGGCTGGTCGCGTCTCGGCGCGATCAGTTGATGCGGATGATCTCATCGGACGATCCACTCATTCGTGAGACGGCTCTCCTGTACTTGCGTGAGACGCGGCCGAACGACCCTCGGCATGCCGAGCTTTGGCGGACCGTGCGAACGAACTCTCAAAACCTGCGATATCCCAACTTGATCCGCTCGCTGCTCACCGACTACTGGAACGGTCAACGTCCAACCGGCAATCGTCGCGATGCGTTGGTGATGATGCTGGCCGCCAATGACGCGAACGTTCGCGCGACCGGTGATTTCCTGCTGAGATCGTTCTACGGCAAAGGCCCGCCTTTCATCATGAACGCGAACGCGAGAACTCAACAGCGGATCATTGGCAACTGGCGTGTCGTGATCAATCGGCTCGATGGCGCCTGATCGGCGCGACCGCGAGCGACAATAAACCGTTCGAGCGATGGGGCTGTTGCGTGGTGGGCGGCCATTGCAATGATCGTAAATCACCGCCGATCGTTACTCCGCTGCGCCCGCGAGACCGTCCGTCACTTGTCGCGTGCAACGGTGATGACGGCGTCGGCAACCAGGCGATCGGAATACTGTGTCATCTTGAATTCGCCGCCGCGGAACCAATGCAAAAGCGGCGCGATGTATCCCTGCGGGGGAGTCTTCGATGGCGTGGCGCCTGCCCACGCGG
>JBCBLJ010000241.1:0-10058 GCA_038520195.1 Planctomycetota bacterium | reverse complement strand
GCTGCGGTCGCGTTTTGCTCATTGAGGAGTCGTCCGATGCCATTTTGGAAATGGGCATCGACAACTAGTGCAGTTGCGTTCGTTGCCCTTGCAAACGGTGATTTCTTATCGGCCTCGGAAGTCGAACTCGTTGAGAGTGCGCGGGCAACGAACGCACCTGCACTTGTTGTCGATGCCCATTTCCAAACTGGCATCGGACGACTGCTCAATGAGCAAAACGCGTCCGCAGCGGAGGCATTCGAACGAGCGGCTGATGAAGCGAAAGATAGGCACGGAATGCAAGGATGTACCGCCAAGCTGATGAGTAGCGAAGCTTCGCGCCGTGCCGGTGACTTCGCGACGGCGACATCGGATTGGCAAGAGGCGATCGAAATGGCGTGCCACCAGATTCGGACGCGCAACGTGAGTGAACCTCGGTTCTGGGAACGCGCCGCTTACCTACAGCCCGTCGGAGTGGCGTGGCCCGAAGAAGCGGCCGCGACGTTCCGATGGATCGGTCAGTCGCCTGCGAGCCCGATTCGTACCGAGATCCTTCGACAACTGGCGAAACTCAGCGAGGCAAGCGAATCGCTCACCGCTCGCTGTTGGGTGGAGGCCGCGATTGCGTCATGGTTTGAAGCCCGAGGCGAGACACAAAAGGCACTGCTCCACTTCAAGAAGGCCGAATCGCTTGTGGAGTCACCTGTCGCGAAGGATTGGTTGAGGGTTGCTCAAGCGCCACTATTGGTCGCGCTCGGGCAATCCGGAACTGCGACGGCTCTACTCGCACCGATCATTGCAAAAGAAGACGACTCGCCCGCAATGCTCGCCGCGATGACAAAGCTGGGCGTGATCAAACTACAGAGTAGCGCAAGACAACATGGCGTCAGACTGTTGCATCACGCGGTCATCGACTCCGAGGGGGTTGATTGGCCAGGCAAGTCGAACGCCAGAGCGGACCTCGCCCTCGGACTCTTGCTGATCGGTGAGACGGCGGAAGGGCTGAATCAACTTCGACAGGCTCAAGCCGCTTTTGAAGCGGAGGGAGAAGTGGAACAGCTCGCCAAATCACTTTGGAATGAACGGCAGTATCTTGAACAGAGCGATGCCGAACGTTCGGAAGTCGCGGTCGTCGCCGATCGATTGAAAACGTTGAAACTCTGAGATAGTCCCCGCCACTGACATCAATCTTCCACGGATGGAAATGATGAAACGACTCGTATCGACACTGTTTGCCACGTTGTGCCTCGCCGGTATCGTGCAGGCTCAGGAACCCATTCAACCTGTCACGGCCTCCACGGTCGCTCCGATCATCCAGGAGGAACGTGTTTGGGGGCCTTGGGCGCGGTTTCATGGCTTTCTCTTTCGACGCTACGCCGGCAGCGTTGAGATGGAATCAAAGACACCCTACGCAAAGGGATACTTCGGGCGTTTCACGTACTTGCCCTGGCAGCCTGACTGGGTCCGCACCCCTGCGAATCAAATCCGATCGTCGCAGTACCGGCATCACCACCGAAATCTCTCGAGACCGACCGCGATCCAGCCTGAGTTTTCACCACTGCCGGTCACCCCAGACGGTCCTCCGCAGCCGACAACCCAGTTCGTTCCCACGAGTACCGCGTCGCCGCTGAACCATCAACTCGAACCGGTCAAGGTTCAAAATCTTGACTAGCTGGTTGCAATCAGTTGTTGCTTCCACGCGGCAGATTCCATTCGTACCAAGCCGGTATTTCACGTCACCGAATCGGCGAGACGCCATGCCTGTAATACACCTCAACCGAATCCTATTTGCCATCCTCGTCACGATCGGGGCGGGCGGTCATCTGGCAGCCGACGAACCAGTCAAGGATGCCCAAGCGACGTCGATCCAGCATTTTCCGATGGAGGCGGCGATTCGAGTCGGCGATCTGGGAAAGGTCTCGACGGTTAGCTACGAGACGTCGTTACCGCCCTTGGCGTTTCCGCCCGATGGGTGCTCGAACTCGGAAACGGACTGCAACGTCGGTCGCATCGACTTTGCTCAGTACGCAATGGATCCCTCGGCGCAGGCGTGTCGATCGAAACGCCCGCTGTTCTGCGATCATTATGCCCGCGCGGACCTTATCTTCCTTTCGCGCGAAGACACGCCTTACTCACTCGCGTTTACGACGCTCGGGGGAACCACGGCTCCGATCGAGCTGAATCACGGATTCGCACCCGGTGTTCGCGCCACCATCGGAACGCGGACGGGAACGACCGGACGCTTCGAAGTTTCGTATCTTGGGATCAATGATTGGTCCGCAGATAACCGCACCTCGAACTTGCCCTTTGGCGCCGGTTCCCTGCTTAGCAGCATTGATGAGTACTCAGCGAACCTGAACGATCTGCAACTCAATCTGATCGCGATGGATCCTTATTCGCATTGGGATTGGATTTTTGGGCTGCGAATCGTCGATCAACGCGACGAATTGAGTTCGCTCGTCACCGTCACTGGCCCCGGCGCGGCGGTCGAACGACTCGAAGCCGACGCTGCAAACACGCTTCTGGGGCTCCAAGGTGGCACCAACTACGGACGTCACTTCGGACCGGTGAGTTTTCATGGCGGCGCGAAAGTCGGTGTGTTCGGGAACTTCATTGCGCAGTCAGGGCCCATTTTCGTAAACAATTTCACCATTGATAGTGTTCCCGAGCCGACGTTTGATACCGAGGATGACGCGACGTCATTCATGGGCGACTTCATCGCGGAATTCGCGTACCATCCCGTGCCCTCGATGTCGCTTCATCTGGGCTATCAAGGACTGATCTTTACGAACATCGTTCAGTCGGCTCAGCAAGACGGCTCTCCATCGAGACCAGACACGCTGGCGTACCACGGCATCTACGCCGGTTTTGAGCTTCGCAGGTAGCTGTGGGAAAGGGACGTACCAAAAGACGGACCAAACGACAGTCAAAAAGACAGGAGGCCAAAAGAAGGACCAAAAAAGACTTGTTCCCGGACAGGTGAGGAACGCCGTTTACTTTGTTGACTGGCGGCGCGTTGGCAACTACGGTCTACGCGTTTCCAGCGACCAGCCAGCCCGCCAACGAGCCTTGCGTCCGCACCGCTATCCGCCCGCATGCCAATCGCGTTGCCGACGTCGGTATTCGCCGGTCGTCGCAGATTTGACACGACCTTTTGCGATTGGTGGAAAGATGCGGAACAGAACATGCCTACAACGACGCGCACGCCGAAGCGCCGAGCGTCAACGACTGCGTCTGCTTCGGCTCGAAGCGATGGAAGCTCGAAGGATGTTGACGGTCGTCTTCACTCCACCCAACGCATTCGATGATAACCCGCTCAATGCGTCGCCGCGGGGTGCATTGTTCGCAACACCGGAGAGCGAGCTGCCGTTCGACATCCGATTCAACTTCGGGCCCGCGATCCGCAGTATTCCGGGCGCTGTGGAGACGATGGAGTTTGCGGCCCAAGCCTGGGAGAGCTACATCGCGGATCCCGTTACCGTGTTCATCAATGTCGATGTGGGGACGCTCGGTGCGGGCGTACTCGGTCAGGCATCGGCGGGGAGCCAACTGCTCAACTATGGGGCGCTGCGAGACCTCTTGGTCGACGATGCGATCAACGAGTTCGTGGTGGATGACGATGGTGTCGCGTCGCTGCCTGACCGATCGGGTGTCGCGGACGGTGACCCTCCGATCGAAGGCCTCGACGACTTTATTGTCCAACATCTGCCCAGCGAGAATCAGCTCCGTTTCAACTTGCCTCCAGGTGTCAACTTTCAATTCGAGGATTCCACACAGACGAACAATGACAACTTCGATGTCCCCATCACCGGAGGCGTTTCCGCGACGGGCACTGCGCAGATGGATGTGAATCGGGCGACGCTAAAAGCGCTTGGCCAACTTGAGCCGACGAATCCCGCCTATCTAGAGCCCGACGGGTTCATCCAGATGTCGAGTGCCATGATCACACTCGACTCAGGAGACGCGGTGACGCAATTGGACTACGACCGCAGCGACGGGATCCTTGACGAGCAATTTGATGGCCTGTCGGTTGCGATTCACGAGATCGGCCACATCCTCGGGTTCGTTTCGTCGGCCGACTTCTTCGGCACCACGATCACTCCCACGCCGATTGACCTGTTCCGGTTTCCCGAAGCGGTGGGCTTCTTCAACCCCGAGGTGAACCCGGACACCGGGGCTGCCAATCGGTTCGAGCAATTTGAGACGTTTACGCGTGAATTGCGAACGAACGTGTCGGCGATGACGGACTTCGGTACCAGCTACTGGACCGAGCCGGGGGGCATCGACTTCGCGGTTGAAGTGCCGATGGCGCAGATCACCGCCGGTCAGCAAACCAGTCATTGGCGGGAGGATGGCTTCATCGAGGTCGGGATCCTCGGACCCGCGTTTGCTCCGGGTGTGATCGAGCAAATCACTCCGGTTGATTTGCGTGCCATGGACATGATCGGCTGGGACATCGTTTCACCAGACATCCCGAGCATCGATGTTTCCAACCTCTACGTTGGGGCCAACGGCGGCAGCACGGACCCGCGCGAGAACCCCTTTGATGTGGACCAAAGTGGTGAGGTCACTGCGCGGGACGCACTGATTGTGATCAATCAGCTCGCGAGCGGCACCGCGACCGATGTCCGGGGCGAGGCGCACCGCACCGATACCAATGGCGACGGACAGACCACACCAATCGATGCGTTGGGCGTGATTAATTTCCTGGCTTCCGGGACCGTGGCTACAACGCCAGTTGTCTCGTCATCGCAGTTCGTGACCGAGGTGACAAACGAAGATGACGACGGGGAACCGTTTGTTGACCCGGAAGTCTTTTTCCAAGATGAGCTTTGACATCCTGCCGTTGGCGTGAACGATCCACCCATCTCGATCGATTCAGAGAAGTCGACAGGCTTCTCAACCAGGAGATCGTTGACGCCCCCGACGGAAAGCTACTGAATGAGTCTTGTGTCGGGGTGCTGGGAATACCATGCAAACCAAAACACCCGGTGGGCCGGCAATCGCTTGAATTCCTGTTTCGAATCGGTCGAGACCAGTGCGTGTTCGCCCACTGACCATTCATTGCCAGCTTCGTCGACCAACTTGCCCTCGTCGGTGAGTTGCGTAAACGTCACATCGCCGACTTCGTAGGCTCGCGCGGCGCCACTGGGGTCCGTGAGTACGACAAAACGAATTCCACCCTCCTGATCGTGATACAGCGGGTTCGCCGCGAGAAAATCGACAGAGAGAGCAAGCTCGAGCTCTTTGCCATCGACTCGGAGAATGAAAACCTCGTCCTTGTTACGCAGTCGTTCGTCGCGTTTTGGGACGGTAAACATCAGGTCTTCCGACGCGAAGTAGTCGCGGTACGCGACGCCTTCGCCGTAGTCGCGATCGTAGCCAGTGTTGAGATCGAGTACGAGGGTTTTAGGGTGACGTCGCTTCCACTCTCCCCAGGTCGTCGTCACCACGGGAAGGGTTTCAAGTTCCATGCCTGTGCCGGCAAATGGGCCCACCACGGGTTTGCCCCGAATGGAAGACCAAAGTGAATTGGTGGCTTTGTCGTACATCAGCTTGTTACTGCGGTATAGAAATCCGCTCGTACCGAAGTCGTGTTGGATGTCGTCGTTGGTCGTTGAGTTGTAAACGATCATCGCACCGCACAACGTGCAATAGACGCCGGTGATATGATCTTCGCCGATGGTGTCTTTGACCATTTCATGCCACGCGAGGATCCGTTTCGGATAAGCCTTCGCTCGCCCATCTTGAGAGACACCGAAGACGACATCAGAATCCGAAAGATAGATCGCTTCGTTGCTCGAGAGCATTGCGGGGTCCTCAAGCGGAGGGATCCCATCTTGTTTCACTCCTCCCCAACGGATTTCGTCCAACCGAATCGTCTTCTTGGCATCAGGCGAAAAGTACGCCGAGAAACGTTCATCGACCAAGCCGCCGTAAAGGTCCGACTTGAACTGCGCGTAGCCGCGATAGGTGGGTTCTGGAAGCGTCCAAAGGTACTCGAACCAGTCGTCCGCTTTTGTTCCGCGATCCACCTGAAGTCTTCGTCGCATCAGTTCGAGGCCGCCACGGGCTGCGGCTGGACTCGGCGCGAAACGAAAAGCCTCGAGCAACATCGTCGGTGTGGCGTCATTCCAGCGGCCGTTGATCCGCATCAACGCGTAGCCGATTTGCGACGCGTCTTCCCCGAGCAAGACCTTGAAGTCTTGTGCTTCCGCGCTGACGTCAAGTGCGAACTGTTCTTGCTCGCTTAGAGCAGGCTCCGCTGCCGCGGCCCGGGGGCGATTGCGCGTTTGGTAGAGTCGAAAACCACCGATCAACAACATGCTGATTAGGGCGAACCAAACGACTTGCTTGCGCGGCTTTTTCATGATCGTTGTCCGGGAACAGGGCCGCCCGAGAATCGATCATCGGACGCGTCTAAGCCGCCAACATCTGACAGAGGTTACTTGTGACGACGGCTGCCATCAGTAAAACCGCGCCGACGAGTACCTTAACTCGCACACGTTCAATGGTCAGTATGACAACGAGAACCGCCATCGTCTTGAACCAAAAGATGCCAAAGGCGTCCATCTCGACGATGACCATCCGCATGATTGGGTTTGCTTCGGCGATGGTCCCATGCTCGGCAACAGCAATGATCGTTTGCAGCCCGTCGACGAGAGACAACACAATCAAGCCCCAGAGTAGGCGGAGCTTTAGCTTCGATTCATCGAGCTCTTGATCTTTGAGCCGGATCAAAGCGTCTTCCGTTCCAACAACGATACTTCGGGTCAGCATGGGCTTGTCCTCCATAAAAATCGTATCGTAATGTCAATGTCCGCCGGGTGAGCAAAGTCCGCCGCATCGCGTGAAAACACCGAAATCCAAGCTCCAGCGGCGTCAACCACGGGAGTGCGATTCACCACTCTGGGGGGGCTGGGTGCATTATCCCCGATAAATCTTCATTTTTCCCGAATTAACCGGTTTGACGGGAATAATCGCAGCGGACATACTTCCGGCTCTTGAGAAGGATTCTCATTATTGCGAGCAAGCCAACTTCTAAAGCCAGCCAGCGAGCGTAAGTCACGGTGGACTTACCTGCCATTTTCCCGTTCTGAACGGCTGGCATTTTGGTCAGCGACGTCGGTTCGGGCTCCACAAGCGTGTGTGGAATACCACCCGATCTGAAAGTTTGGTCTCGTCACGCGGAGACCTCTCCCCCATTCTCACCCGGAGAATTTCAAGATGCGTAAGCAAGGATTCACGCTGATCGAACTGATCATCGTGCTTTTGGTTCTGGCATCGTTGGCGGCACTTGTTGTACCAACGCTGGGATTTGTGAAGGACCAGTCTGATACGGCACTCTCGGCCAACGGTGCACAGCAGGTACTCAACAATCTTGAGACCTACAAGGCCGCGACGGGGCGCTACCCGGACCGCCTGGACACCTTGGTTGATGAAACCGGTGCCGCTTACTCGCCGGTCTACACCATCAACGGTCCCGGTAACCCGTACATCGGCTCGGTGGCCAACGCCAGCGACGGCAACTTTTTCTACTACTACATGCAAAACGGTGGTGGGATTTCTCAGGTTTCTGTTCACGACAGCACCAATGTTCCTGGTTCCAGTGGATACGATCCCAACGCACCGGGCGCAGCAGCCGACCTTGGCGGTGGCACCAATTTGGTGATCGCCGAAGAGGGCGAGTCGTACACTGGCAAGCGTGGTTCGATCATCAGCACCTGCTTCCCTAACCAAGACCCCGCCGATACCGCGAGCGGTCGGGCGACGATCCCGTCAGGCCACACGTTGGTCTTCATGGGCGTTGGTGCGAACAACGGTGCTGTCGGCGCGACGATGACTCAGGCGCCACTCGCGCCCGAGAAATCGGCTCATGACCCGGATCAATATGACCGGTTCATCGCTGTCTTTGACGTCACCAGTGGCGGACCGAACTTCCGTGGCCAAGTGAAGCTGAAAGCGTTGCTGGACCCGCAGTTCAATGTCGTGTCTCGCAACATCACGGCTTACAAGAGTTCGACGCCGGACGACTCATTCGGTCAATCCGCGCCAGCGACTCCCTGATCTCCGTTGGTTCGTATCGCGACTGGGTTTCAGTCGCGACTCACCGTATTCAATCCCGTTCTTGATTCCGAGGACGGGATTTTTTTTGGCACGGCTCGAATTGGCCTCCTATCCTTCTGACCGCTCAACCGGCTCGTGATCCATCGCGATGAAGCGTCAACGTCGCCAGCGTTTTATTGCACTCTCGCTTTTGTTGGTCGTCGCAACTTTGCTGAGTTACCTCGGCAGCTTTCGCGGGCAATTCATTTTTGACGATCATGACGCGATCGTCGCGAATCAAGACATCCAAGGCCTGCGTCCGGCCGCAATCCGGTCGACGTATGGAATCACTCGACAGGTGGTTGCCTATACCGTCGCGTTCAACTTTTGGCTTGGTGGATTGGAGCCGTTTGGATACCACGTCGTGAATCTGTTGATCCACATGGCGGCGTCGGTTGTGCTGCTCCAGATCGTCTCTCGGTTGCTCGTGCGGTCGGCATGGCCAAGATGGAGCCAACTTCGCGGAAGGCGACTGAGCAATGCCGTCGGATGGATTAGTTTCGGCGCGGCGATGATTTTCGCGTTGCACCCGCTCCAGACTTCCGCGGTCACGTACATCATTCAACGCATGGAATCCTTGTCAGCTCTGTTTTATCTGCTGATGGTTCTTTCCGCGGTCCGCGCTTTTGGGTCGCGGCATGCTTGGAGGTGGAACGCAATCAGTGTTGCTTTCTTCGGAATGGCGATTTTTTCGAAGGAACACACAATTACCGCACCGGCGATCGTCCTGATGCTGGATCGTGCATTCCTCTCGCGACGATGGGACGTTGTTCTACGCAGGCGGTGGCCCTTGTATCTTGCCTATTGTGTGCCGCTCGTATTCATGATGACTCTGCTTTCGCCCAAGCTGCACCTGCCTCGATTAATCGGACTGCAGCGTGTGAGCGTCGATCTGTCGGAGGATATGAAGGAAGCGCGCGAACATGCCGAGGCCGACTTGGACGAATCGAATCCAATCATCCGAGAAGTGAGTCGCCGCGCCGAAGCGGTACCCGACGCAACCATTCGTGCGCTGCGCGGGATTTCGCTGATGGAGTTCATGTCCAATCAACCGAACGTCTTGCTTCACTATCTGCGGCTGTACGTCGCGCCGGTGAATCAGTGCTTCGACTATCAATGGCAGCCGCGGCAAATGAGCTTTCGCCTGGTGGTCTCGTTGATCGTTGTCGTTTCGCTATTCGTCGTTTCGGCACTCGTGGTGATCGGCCCCGGATCGTCAGCAAGGACACAACTGGCAACCATCGTGCTCAGCTTTTTCGCGATCCACTCGCCCAGATGTACCTTCCAGATTTTGGACCTCGCCGTTGAGTATCGTATGTATCTGCCGATCGCAGTGCTGGCGCCGCTATCTGCGATTCTCTTGTACCAGGTCGGCCTTCGACTCGGCACGATGGTGGATCCTGACCGAGCCTTTCTGATTGGCCTCTCACTGATTTCGATCCTGTTGGCACGGCAGACGATTGCTCGCAACCAACTCTTTCAGTCACGACTGCGAATGTGGTCGGACTGCGTCTCCAAGAGTCCGGTCAATGCGCGGGCCCATCGAACCCTCGCCGGAGCTCTCGCCAAGAACGGGCAATTTGACGAAGCTCTCACTGAGATTGATACCGCTGTAAAGCTTTTGAAGAAGCCGTACCTGCAGCAGATTGACCCTGGGCTCGTCTACCGATCAATGGGTGACCGGCATTTTGATGTCGGTGCATTTCGCGATGCCGAGCAAGCTTACCTCCAGGCGTTCAAGCTCAATCCAGGGCTGCCAACGGTGTACTGGGGTTTGGCCGGAGTCGCACGAGAAAACGAGGACTTTGAGTCGGCCGAGGCGCTGACCGCGTATGGAGACTCGCTAACCAGCGCGAGCCGCTGAAAGTGGGCAACTGGAAAAAATGTTGAACGGAATCATCCGAGGGGATAGCATACCGGAATCGTAAAGGGAGAACCCATGAGACGCTTCATAACGTTGCTGCTTATTTGTG
>JBCBLJ010000147.1:0-13325 GCA_038520195.1 Planctomycetota bacterium | reverse complement strand
TTTCGCGATCAACGTCGATGACGTTCGCCATTTCGGAAAACTGCATCAACCCAAACGCGGAGAGCGCCTCGTGCCCCGGGTCGTTTCCGAACCATTCATATCCCAAACCGGCACACTCGTAGCTCGTCAGACGCCGATAACCTCGCCGCAAGAGCGATTCCGCCCGCAATGCAAACGCCTTCTTCGCGTTGCCCTCCAGTTTTAGGAGCTGATACGCCATGATGTTCGGGTAATTCGAGGCCGACGTCTGCTCGAAACATCCGTTCGGCTCACGAAGCATCCCCTCCATTCCCGCGCTCAATTGTGAATTGGCACTTGGGAAGACTCGCAAGGCTCCCGAGAGTGAGCCCGAGACGCTGCCGGCGGGGAAGTTCACGGAGACGGTGTCCTCGCCCCGCAGTTTGCCTGACGCCGATCGCTGAAAAGGAAATCCACTCGGAACGATCTTCAAACTTCGCTCAACTTGATCGCCCACCGTGTCATCGAGGTTGGAAGCCGCGACACGAATCTTTGCTTCACTCAGCGGAACGTTCGGCCGCACATTCAGCGTGAACGATTCGGTGACGCGAGCATCCGGATCCAGAGACAGCGTTGTTCGTTCCTTCTCGACCGCCAGCGCTGAATCTGCGACGAGTGAAAGCTCAAACGCTTCCGCCGCCCCGGTCGCGTTCACGAGCCCGACCGGTAGATCGATGCGATCGCCGCCGGTGACTTCCAAAGGTAGTTTTGGTTCAATCTGCACGGGCAACCGCGTGGTCACTCCGCCGCCGCCACTGCCGAGTCGCCCTGTCGGGCCATGGGCATCGACGGAGACGCGAAACAGAGTCAGCGAATCAGACAAGTCGAAACGGATCGATGCGGTGCCGGTTGAATCCGTGACCATCATCGGGTTCCAGTAAATCGTCTCGGCAAAGTCACTGCGAACGTCGGGATCATCGCGTTTGTGAATGTGTGCATATTGACGGATCGGAAAACGGAATTCGTCCATCAGTTGATCCGCCAGCGCCTGCGAATCGACGCCCCGCGACTTGGCCCAACGAACGAGTTTGTCCGCAGGAATGGATCGGGGGTCGGAAGCATCTCCGCCCACGGTGCGTTGTTTCGAACGCAAAAACGATTGCACGATTTGACTTACCAGGGGAGACGCTCCCTCGGCCGATCGTGCCGCTGGTGGGCCGGACGCACCCGCTTCATCCGCGTCGGGCAACGCAGCATCGACCGGCTCTAGCAACACCGCGTCATCCATCTGCATCGCCGGCGCGGAGTCCGCGAAGGCCGCTTCTTCGGCAACATCACCCTCGGGAGCGTCAAGTGCTCGAGACGCGACGTACTCACTGCTGCTGCAACCGACCACCGACAACGATATGGCAAACAACACGAGACCGGCCGCGACCGCGGATTTCCGCTCCGGCTTGAACAGCAGCCCGATCAACCAGAACAGTGCGATGAACAGTAAGATCGCTCGCAGTTCTCCCCAGAATTCGCCCCAAACGGCGTTCAATCGTGTGCGGTAGTCGCGATGCTGCTGTGCTAGCACCGTCGCGTTGGATGTCTCGCCAGCGTCGATCGCCGGCCGCACGCCGTCCAACTCCAACAAGCGAACAAGCGACTCGCGGAAAGACGTCGAGAATTGCTCAGGCGATCCGCTCACGAAACGACGCCAACCCTGCGTGCCCAAAAGAAGGTCGAGACTCTCCTCCGCCTCAGCTCCTTCGGCAAGATAAAAGTTGGCGTGCTCCAGATCCTCCGGTGACTCCACTTCACTTGTTAACTTGAAATGCGTCGACAGCGAGGGAATCTCCTTCACCCGGAGACTCAGCGCCGTGTCGTCGACCACGTTGACGCCGAGAACGGCGCCGGGCACGAGAGCTCCATTTTCGTCGGTCACCTTAACGGTCATCCGAACGGATTCGCCGGGCTCGTGAACGCGTTGCTCCTGATCAATCGTCGCGTCGATCTTCAGCTTGCGATGGCTGCGGCGATAAACGAGCCTCTCGACAAGCGGCGTCGCGACGTTGTCTTTCGTATCCAGGACGGTCACGCGGATCACTCCCATCGCCGATTCCTTGATCGGCAGGATGATTTCCGTCTCGCCGATGCCCAGTTTCACCGGCTGAACGCCCACCAACTCGCCTCGGCAAACGGCCCGCACCAACACGTCACGCCGGCGCGTTTCGCGAATGGTCAAGACAACGGGGTCTTCGGCATCAAAGACACCCACACCCGTCTCCATCACCGGACGATTGTCGGTCGGCGAAGGAAGCCACGGTGTTTCGGTGATGTCACGAGGGGCAGTAATTCGAAGCGAATAACGCTGCCCGGCCTCCGGATTGAACGCGAACTTGCCGAGTCCGTCGCGAACGGTTTTGACATTGGCGACTACACGTCCCGCCTGCGATAGGATTTCGCCCTCGATTTCGATCGGCTCGCCGTGAATATCGCGGGCGGCAAAATAAACACGATTGGAAACGCCGGCGACCAAGTAACCGCCTTCGGGATAAAACTCGACCTCGGCACGACCGGTGTGAATGGGAATCGGTCGCACCGCCGTCTCCGTTGCGTTGCCGTCGTCAACAACGATCGACAACACACCCTCACCCCCGCGAATGGTCTCCGGCAGCCGAAACCCGATCTGAATTCGACCTTCGTCGGACAAGACGCCACGCTCCTGATAAATCGTGGTCTCATCGACGATCGCGGCGACGTGCACGTTGGCTCCACCGGGTATCGAATCGTCGGCGCGAAGCACACTCAACTCAGCGTCGACTCGATCGCCCGCCGCGTAGGAACGTCTCGTGAACTCAAGGTCTGTTTTGAGTCGCACCGCGCGATAGCGGCGGACTTCGATTTCGCAAGATTGATCGGGGAAAAACTCATCAAGACTCTTGGCCGTCAGCACGTAGGTGCCGCCGGCAGCCGCTTTCGGGATCACAAAGGCCCCGTTGCCGACGCCGCGTTCGGTGATTCCCTCAAGGCTGGCATCGTCGACGATCGCACCACTCGGATCGGTCAACTCGAAACGAATCGGGACATCGAGGTGCGCTTTCAAGGTGCGACGATTCAGCGTCACCGATCGAAAGTAGATCGTTTCGCCGGGGCGGTAAACTGGACGATCGGTGGAAACGAACGTCAAGCATCGTGTCGGTGCCAGCGGCACTGACATCTTCACATACTCGCCGCCGTCGGTTGGCTTGGCGTCGATGTGCAGGACGGCATCACGGGGCAAAGCAAGATCATCCGGAATCTTGATCCGGCACTCGCCGTCGCTTGTTGTTTCGGATTCACCGAGAAACAGAACCGCACCCTTGGAAAGGACCCGATACGAAATACTCGCAGGGACAACCGGCAAGGAAGCGTCATAGCCACCAGTCGTTTGTTCCGCCGCCGCTTCACTCGTGCGAACCAAGAACTCATTCCGCGAAGTCGCCTCGTTGCCTTCGACGGACCGAACCGCGACTTGAATTCTGCCCTCTGGAGATCGCGGCCACTCATCAAGGTGACGGACACCCACAATCGCGATGGCGATCGAAGCGGCAGTTGCCAACGACGCGAGCCACCAAACCCCAAAGCGACTCCGGAGAGACTGCGGCTTTGCTTGATCCACCGTTGGCGTACCGCCCCGAGGACTCTCAACCGGCCGCGCTTGATTCTCCGAAATCGGCGGGGCGGCGACCGTTTCCTGAGTGGCGACCGTCTTTCGAGTCATGGCCGGAGCGATGCCATTCTTGCTCGGCGTGGCGTTTGCGCGAGGGCCGTCGGCGGGATCGGTCGCGGTTTCCGCCGGCTTGGGCACATGAACCTTCGCGGCACGGGCGAACTTATCGGCGGTTGCGAGCGTTTCAGCCCACATCGCCGCGACCGCAGGCTCCTGCGTGATCCGATCGCGAACCGACTCCGCTTCCTTGTCGTCAAGCAGCCCGTAGTGCAACTCCATCAGCACCTGTTGGAGGTCTTCATCAGACGTCAATCGATCGTCGGGTTGAATGTTGTTCATGACAGGTCTCCCACGGTTTCGCGGAGCACTCGAATAGCGGAACGCATACGGGTTTTGACGGTCCCCAGCGGTATCGACATCGTCGCCGCGATCTCGGGATAGGACAGTTCCCCGTTTTGCCTCAGCAGAAAGACCTCCTGCTGCTCGGGCGGCAACTGAGCGACGGCGCCACGCAGTCGCTCAAGTTCCTCGTCTTTGACCAGCCCGGTGGTGGGGCCGTCCGCGGTCGAAGCCATGGGTGATTCCTCTTGCAAGGTTTGCCGCCGCCGATTCCATGCGGTCTTGCGAAGGTCGCGTCCGGTGTTGAGCGCGATGCGAAAGACCCAGGCCCGAAGATTCTCAATCTCTCGGAGTTGGCCGCGGCGATTCCAGCACTTCAAAAATGTCTCTTGCAACGCATCGCGAGCGTCATCGAGGTTGCCGACGACGTAGTACAGGGTGCCAAGAAGTTCGTCCCGCGAATCATCAAAAAGCAGTTCCAGCCGGCGCACATCGGGTGCGCTGGCGTCGGGGCACTCGATCGATTGCGGATCGTCCGTCATGGGAAGCCGTCAGGCGAAACTGCGTTGTCACCAGAAAGACGAGCAACCGGAAGGGACGGATTTCGAAACACGAAGAAAAGCCGGAAACAGCTGAATTGCGGCACCGAAACGCCCACCAACCGAGGCAATCGCGTCGGCGCTCAAGTCTCTTCAACTCACAGGCGTCCCGATCGACAGGCCACCAGTAGCGCCGACTGCCGCACTCAGACTCGCCGACCAAACGTTGTCGAAGCTGCCCGCTAAGGATCCTTGCGGGCACGCTTTTTGGCGTCCAGCAGTCGCTCGGTGTAAGTCTTTTCCTTCGGTTTTTCTGCCGGTGAGGACATGCTGGGTGCTGACTTGCTCTCACCGAGATTGTCCAGTTCGACGGTCTCGTCAGGCCCGTCGGTCTCGAGTCGGGTCGGCTCGAACCGCACGCTCGCCCGGCGTTTTTCCATTTCGCTGTCGAGCTGCTCTTTGTTTTTACGGAGTGCGTCGAGTCGCGTGACGACTTCGGGGGCTTGCTTTTCACCGCGCAGCCGCTGGATTGTTTTAGTCACCCAGGCAAAGTCAAAGGCGATCCGGCGAACCATCACATCACCCAAGAACAAACAGCATCCGCCGAGGACGAACCACGGCCACGCGTCGCGAATGCTGCGGGCGAGAGCGAGTCCGCCGCGGAATGCATTACGGTTGACCAATTCTTCGCTGGCGATGCCTTCCAGCGGAGGGGTGACTTCGCCAGCGTCTCCGCCGCGTGGCTCGGTCGCGGCGAGCGACTCGATCAACGCCAGGTTGGTTTCGCGAACACGGTATTCATCGCTGTAAGGAACGGTCACACCGGTCGTCAGCGGCGTCGCTCCCTCGCCGGGAACGACGTTGACGAAGTAGCTGCCGGCGGAAGTGACCGGGAACGAACCGACATAACGTCCCGGTGCCTTCTGACGCATCTGCAACGGAATCGGATTCATCTGCGAATCCAGCGCCGTCGCGTTCATCTCCAAAAAGTCCAAGAAGTCATCGTCCTTGGTCAGCGCGTTGACAACGACCTGTACCTCACCGTCTTTCACGCTTGTCGCGATCGTGAACTTACCGGTGTCACCCGATGGCCGCATCAACCAGCGAACGAGCTGGCTATGAAATTTGTCGTAGTCTTCCCAGTCGTTCCAAGAGTCGGCCCATCGAGCGCCGGCATCGGTCGTCAACACGGCCGTGCGTCCCAGTCCGTACGTCCAAACCGCGAGGACCGTCGCGTTCTCCGGTTGCTCCGGTTTAGGGGATTGAACGAGCACGCGAGCCAGCGGACTGTCTTTGGTTTGCGTGAGCACGAATCCGGAAATCGGCGGCAGCACACGGTCGATCCCATCGAGCAAGGGGTGCGGGAAAACAACTTCCGGAACGGTGCCGCCGTTGGGCTCATAAACCAGCGGCTTTGAAACCCGACGGGCTTCGTGTTGAAAGATTCGCGGCAGAGCGCGCCCCGATTTGACACTGTAATATTTTCCGCCGGTCTTGGTGGCGATGTTTTGCAAGCGACGGCTTCCGGCAAGACCGTGCGATGCGACCGCCACCGTGCTGATCGTGACGTTCGCATTTTTGAAGGCGTTGATCACACCCGGTGAAGGATCGCTCGGATCGCCATCGGAAATGATGATGCAGTGCTTCACCGATGCCGGCGCATTGGCCAAGGCCTGGGCGGCCATCTTCATTGCGGGATCAAACTGCGGCATGTCGCCGGGCGTCATCTTGCTGATTCGAGCCAGCATCGCGCGACGGTTGGGGCCGACTTCCAACAGGCCCTTGTTGCCGCCCCAAAGCCATGCGTCGCCGCTGAAGTTCCAGTGCAATACACCGGCCAAGTCCGAAGGGCCGAGCTGCTCGATCGCCGATTTGCAGATCACTTTCTGCCAGTGATTCCCATCCGCCATCTCACTGGCGTGCATGATCAACGCCAATGCCCCGACGGCCTGCACCTTGGCGTTTTTGATTTTGAAATCAACCGGCATCGCCTTTTCAAGTTCCGTGCCCGTCCAACCACCGGCGCCGAACGCCTCGGGCCCACCGATCATCAGTAGCCCCGCCCCCAATTGCTCGGTATTGCGCACCAGCATTTCGATTTGCGAGTCGGTGAACGAAACAAGCTCGTTGTCGCGGTTGCCCGAAACCCGCGGCACCCCAGCAAGAACGACCGCATCGTATGCCTGTAGCTCGGCCAACGACCCGAACAACTGATCATTCTTTTGAGTGACGATTTCGATGTTGCTTTCACGCAAGCGGCTGATCAACAGGTCGAAGTCACCTTCGCGCTCCGGGTTGGCATCTTCGATAAACAGGACGCGGCCTTTGCCCCGCACGTGCGTGTAGGCGGTCGCTCGATTGTTCTGCCGCAATCCGTCATCGTCTTTACCGGCCGGAATGAACTCGGCTTCGTACACGTAGGGAGCCGGTTGATCGATGGTGTGACGAAGCGGGAAAACGTTCTTTCCGTCGGCAAGCGTGACCTCCTGCTCCAGCAGGATCTTCTTGGTCTTCTCGCCAACTTTCTGAGTGACTCGAATTTTGCCCTCGGTAGGCGATTCGTCCGAAGACCCGCCATCGGAGTAATTCGAAACAACGATCCGCGCTTCGAAGGGCTGGCCACGTCGGATGTCTGTCGGCAAATCGATCTTGTCGACCAAGACCTCACTCTTGGCATCCAACACCACGGGAACGACATCGATGCCGATCCCGGCACCGGCAACACGTGCGACCAGTTTGCGCGCTTGTCCGAGGTTTTCGTTGCCGTCGGTCACCACCACGATCCGACGCGACGTGTCCTCGGGCATCGTCGCCTGTGCCAGGTTCAAGGCCGATTCGAGGTTCGTCGCATCGCCGCGCTCCATCAAGTTCTCGAGCCGTTGCAAGCGTATCTCGTCATCGAATGGCGGGATCTCGATCGACGCATCGCGGCCGAACACGATGATCCCAGCTCGGTCCCCACGTCGCGCGTCGCGGTGGCGTTTGACGTTCCGCACCACATAGTCGAGCATCACCTGCCGCTTGGCGATCGGAATGCTCTCGGATTGATCCAAGACGTACATCACCGTCACTCGGTCACTGACGCGAACGAGTTGCACCCCCGCCAGTGCGAACACCAAACCCGTCCAGACAAGCGACCTCAACGTCAATGCAAGCGCGCGGCGTGTCTTGCCGAGGACACCAAGGGATTGGTAGCCGAGATACCAAAGCAGCGGTAAACCGAGCAGGAAAACAAGAAACGCGGGATGCTCGAAGCTCAGACGATAGGGAGGCATGAGCGGCTCAAAAATGGACGGCAAAAACGAATCACCATCCTGACATCATACCGCACTCGTGCCGTCCTCCGGTGCCCCAATCTCCGCCTCCACCGGGATTCCAGCGACAATCGGTTCCGCCCGATCATCGGTCGGTGAGGGATACTCCCGCCAAGCGTAGACAAGCATGAAAAATCCGATCGCTCCGCCGATCAAAACCAACGTCAAAAAGTTGTCCATCGCCGGCGAGAGCGAGTCGGCGTCCGCCGGTGCCAGAACCACGGTCACCACGCTCACCGCATTGTTCACAAAATGCCCAAGCATTGCGGGCAGCAGTGAACCGCTTCGCCACGCGACGCAGCCCAAGAAAACGCCCAACGGGAAGACCGCCACGACGTGGACCGGGTCCATGTGGAACGCCGCGAACAGGAACGAGCTGACGAGGATTCCGATGGCTGGCCCGAACGAGCTATTCAGCCGGGTCTGCACATAGCCGCGAAACAACAACTCTTCACAGATCGCCGGCGTAACACCAATCAGCAACGCGAGCGGGATGAGAAAGCCAGATTGCCCATGCGCACGAAACACTTCGCTCATCATCTGCAGGTTTTCGCTCTCCTCCATAAACGACCCGACCACCAGTGAAGACATCCATCCGACCAGCGGCGTGACGGCCGCCGCGGCAAACCAAGCCCAGATCGGCCAATGCCCACGCACCAATGACAATCGAGGCCCCGTCCGCTGAGGCGAGAGCGCTGCGGCGACAAGCGACGGAACCAGCAACGCAAGCTGTGGCGCAGCCACCAACAGCAACAAGCCAACACGCGACGAGGAGACGGCCATCATCGACTCGCTGCTGGTCAGAATTCGTTGGTTGAATTCACCGTGGACCGCGATGCACGCGACCACAATCATCACACCGCTTGCGACGAAAAATGTCAGAAAGGACGCGAAAACGACCAGCACCGGCGACCACCATCTTCCTCGATGAGGAGTTGACGTCGGCTCCGGTTGAATTCTTGGCCCGGTCGGGCGCACGTAGTGAACGTCAAACGGATTGGGGCCTTGCGACATCAACTTTGCCGAGAAGTGGGAATATGCGGGCCAGAAAGATGCGCCGCCCGTGAAACCGTAGGTGTCTCTGGCCTATTGTAGCCCTGTCGTGGCGTCGAGGCCGAACATCACATTCATGTTTTGAATCGCCGCGCCGCTTGCACCCTTCACCAAGTTATCTTCCGCGGCGATCAAGACCAAACGCTCACCTGCGGAACGTACCGCGAGCTGCACGTAGTTGGTGGTCGCCACGTGCGACGTCCCAGGCAAGTGATCAACCGGAACAATGAACGGATGCTCGCGATAGGTTTCGCGCCAGCAATCCATCACCGCGTCGGTCGCCGCTTGAACGCTTTCGGTGGGCCTCGCATAGATTGTCGAAAGAATGCCGCGATTCATCGGTGTCAGGTGCGGCGTGAAAATCACCTTCGTCACCTTACCAGAAATGCGAGTCACCAAGTCCTCGATTTCGGGACCATGCCGATGACAGCCAACGGCGTAAGCCGCGATCGACTCATTGGCCTCGCAAAACAGCGTCGCGATCTTCGCGCTACGACCGGCGCCGCTCACGCCACTCTTGCTGTCAACAATGATGTCGCTCGCCTCGATCAATCCCTTGCGAACGAGTGGGGCCAACGGCAAGATCGCACTCGTCGGATAACAACCCGGATTGGCCACGACATCGGCGACCGCGATCTGCTCCGCGAAGAACTCCGGCAACCCGTAGACCGTTTTGCCGACACGCTCGGGCCAAGGATGCTTGACTTCGTAGAGCGACTCATAAACGTCGAGCGATGAAAGACGGAAATCCGCGCTGAAATCGATCACGCGGATGCCGGCTTCGACCAACCGCCTGACCGTTGCGGCCGATGCGGCGTGCGGCAGGCAACACATCGCGACGTCGCACCGGCGAGCGATCTCGTCGGGATCCAACTCTGTCAATTCGACGTCGACGCGACCGGCCAATGACGGATGCACGTCCGCGAAGCGTTTGCCGGCATCGGCGCGGGCCGTCGCGATTTTCAAGTCCGCACGCGGATGCCGTGAAAGCAGCCGCGCGACTTCGAGTCCCGTGTAACCGGTGGCACCAACCAGGGCAACCGACAACGCCCGCGTTTCGTTTTCGGCCGTCATCAATACTGCTCAGAGAGTTCGCGTTCGTCGTTGGTCAGTTGATACATGTCATGGATCAACTGCGTGTCGCAGGGGCGCTGCTCGACCGACCGACGCGAAAACATTCGTCGTTGTGTGTTAACCATCACGTCGGCGGGAAGAAGGGACTGCTGACCAAAGAGCCGCGCATAATTCATGAAGCTCGGCACATTGGTGGTCGCAAATCCATAGAGCATGCTACAGACGCCAATGACCTTCCCGGTAAAGATGCTCGTATTAATTGCCGTCTTGCTGTAGTCGCCGATGATGCAACCGAGAAACTGCATCCCCGTGCTCACCTTGTTGCCGTTGTATTCGATGTTGATCTTGCCGTACGTGTTCTTCAGGTCACTGTTGCAAGTTCCCGCCCCGAGGTTGATCCAGCTTCCCAGGTAACTGTGCCCCAAGAAGCCATGATGCTGTTTGTTGGTGTAAGGTTCGATCACCGAAGCCTCGACCTCGCCGCCGATCTTGACCGTATGGCCCAAAGCCACCCCGTCTTTCAACGCCGCGTGTTCGATGACCTTGGTCCCCGGCCCCGCATAAACCGGACCCGCCAACATGCAAAATGGCCCCACCTTGACGCCCTTGTCCAGCAAGATCGGTCCGTCGCTCGTGTCGACCGCCGCGTACTTGCCGATGGAAACTCCCTCGGCGACGAACACTCCATCGTCGGTTTCGGTATAGCCGCCCCGCTCCAGACGCCACGCCATCGCGGCGGGCATTTCCCGCATGTGCCACGCGACGACTTCATGTGGCCAGTGAAACGCTTGCACATCCTTCATTTCCAATTGCGGCAACGTCTTGGCATGCTCAAGCGACGCCGTCAGCACGCCTCCGCCCGTCGGTTCGAGCAGCTCTTTCGAGCTGGGCCCGCGTGTTTTGCGAAAAGGCGAAAACGAGTCTCCCGAGTCCATCGGATCGCTTTTGGGTTCCGCCGCCTTTGCTGAGCCGACCTCCCCGGCCGCGATTCGCGCCACCAACACGCTCCCGTCTTCGTCGAGCAGCACACCACTCGGACCCGAAGCACAGGTGCCTTTTAAGCTTCTGAGCAAATCTACCGTCGGAACCAGACGTGCATTGACCAACAGCAGATCCTCTTTCAGCACGTCTTCCGCAGGCGCCTCGAGCTGCTCGTCCAGTGATTGAATTTCCTTCAGGTAGCCACGCACAGAAACCGAAAGACGCCCCGGCAAAAGCCGAAGCCAATCCAACAGTCGATGACTCGCGCAGGTGATTTGATACGCCGCCCGCGCGTGCGTGATCGGATGCAACTGGCGGACGAGCTCATCCTCGAAGCAGATGATTTGCATGTTCGATTCTTTGGAGTCTCTCGCTGTTTCGTAATGGTCAACCGTCGTCCGATTGATTGAATCGACCGTGATCACGTTGCGGAACACATCGACCCTCAGACCGATGTTCGGTCCGGTTGTGACGATCGTGCAGTGTAGCGGATTGCCGTTACGACTCCGATTGGGCATCGACGGCTCCAAAAGAGTCGCGACCTGACGGATCAAGGGTACGCTCACGCAGTAGCCATTGAGCAGCCATTCCGCCTTGAACCGAAATGATGCGTTCGACGTTTCTCTGTTCCATTTGCATGGTCGTCGTCTGGGGGCTTACCCCTCCAGACTCCCTAGCGCAGGACTCCTCCGTACCGGATTCGTCCGCGCGAAGGACTTTCGAGATCGAACGCTGGATCGGAAAACTTTCGTCGGACTCCTACGTCTCTCGTGACCTCGCGAGACAAGCGATCCTGGAGAGCGCGCGCGGCGATGACCAGGCGGCCGCAGAAATCCTCAGTGCGCTGCAAGGATGCGCAAGAGATTCATCGGACATGGAAGCCGTGCTCGCGAGCCGTTCGATCATCGACGAGCTCGAACAACTCGCGTTTCGGAAAACGCTGAACCGCTTCCTTTACGATCCGTCGTACCCCCAGGAGCAGATGCCCGGCTGGGTCGCGTTCTCGCAAGTCGCCGGCGAAGACCATCGCGCACGTCGGATGTTTACACAAGTGATCCAACGTGATTCCCGATACGTGGCGTCGCTTCAGTCACACGACTACGTCGGACTCACTCGTATTGCGGAACAAGACTTGCCTCGGGATGACACCATCGGTTGGGCGATGCTACTCGCCGCAGCATGCCAAACACCGGCAGTGCTGCCGAGCGATGTTGTCTTTCGGGTCAATGCGGCGCTTCGCGGCGATGGGACGGGGCCACTGCCCTCCAAGCGATGGCAGTCCCGCGTGGTCACGAAGATGATTGCCAGCTACCTGGATCATTCCGCAATGGACTCGCGTGACAAGATACGAATCGCCATCCGCTACGAGTGCCCACAAGCGACCGACCTTTGTCGCCGGATTCTCAAGGATCGAAACGAAACGCCCTCACGGACCGTCACGGCGCTGCTGGCGATCTCAAAACTGGTGCCAAATGACGAGCAAATCGATTCGTTGCTCGCGTCGTTCCGAGAAGACTATCGAACAAGCCACGTCTGGCGAAGTATGGCACCGGCGAAGACGACGCGGCGCACCCAGGTCCGCGACATCGCCGTGGCACTCGGACTGCATCGACGCGGTATCGACCCACGCACCCTCGGGTTCGAAACGCTGCAAGCCGATCCGATTCTTGTGTTCCGTGCTTACAGCCTCGGCTTTGAATCCGGCGAAACGCGGGAAGCCTGCCACCGGCAAGCTCAGCTGCACCTGGAGTCAGATGACAGGCATCGAACTTCACAGTGATGGCAGCACACGCTGACGCGGCAGCGTCTACACCTTCAAGACACCGTTTGAATCACCGAACGATTTCGCGCGAGCACCCATTCGGTGCATCATCGACAGGTACAAATTGCAAAGCGGCGTACCGTTCTTGTACCGAATGTGACGCCCGGTGCGGATCGCTCCACGTGCCGATCCGGCCAGCACGATCGGCAGGTTGTCGTGGTTGTGTCGATCACCGTCACTGATGCCGCTGCCGTACACGATCATGCTGTTCTCCAGCAGCGTGCGGCTACCTTCACGAACGCTCTTTAAACGGCGCAGGAGGTACGCGAAACGGTCCATGTGAAAACGGTTGATCTTCGCGATTTGGCTTTGCTTGTGCCCACTTTTACCGTGATGCGAAAGTTCATGGTGACCTTCGTTGACACCAATCTGTTTGTAGCTTCGATTGCTCCCGGCGTTGGCGAACATGAACGACAGAATTCGTGTGCTGTCGGTTTGCATCGCCAACGTCATCATGTCCATCATCAGTTCACTGTGCTTTTCCAGTTCGCGTGGCACGCCGCTGGGTCGCGGATAATCGGGCACGCCCGACTCGTCGAGCCTTAGCC
>JBCBLJ010001082.1:0-2199 GCA_038520195.1 Planctomycetota bacterium | reverse complement strand
CGGAATTCAGGGGTGGCTGAATGAGGATCAGGCGTACAGTCATTCTCCGGCGGTGATCGACGGAACCGATGGCACAGACGTTTGGGCTCCATCGACGCCAGGGTGAAGAATCGACGCGACATTGCTTTTCAAGCGAGCGCGAACGGCTATCCTGCGTGAAGTTTGCCGCATCGAGCGGCCGCTGACATCGGTCGTCCACGCGGTTTCGACCCGTTGATGACGCCCGACGACGCCCGCTTACTCACGGCGGGGGCGAGCGACCGACCAACACCGCCTTGTCGCGATCAAGCATCTACCAACTCTGAAGCAGACCATGATCATTCGACCCATTGTTTTCGCTGCGTTTCTACTCGCCTTCATCACCCGCGACACTCGAGCGACGGACTATCAGGATCTCGTCCGTCACGTTCCCAATGACGCAAACTCGATCGTCCTCATCGATGTCGCAAGTGTTTCCTCCAAACTCGCAAATCGATCCGGCTACGCGGATGTCGTTGGATTCTTACCGCGCGGCGTGAAGCGATTCGTCGGTGCGTCGAAGATGGACTTTTCAACGATGAATGAGACATGGCACGCCTCGGTGGTGGAGCTTGACCGAAATCCTTCCCTTCAAGACCTTGTCTCGACCGTCGGAGGTAGCCTCGACAGCATTGAGGGCAGAGAGGCTGCGGTGTTGCCAGGTGACACGTTCATCGTCCGACTCGACCAAAGGGTTTTGGTGGCCGGCTTTCCAGCGGTGCGACAGGACGTCGTGAGACTGTTGCGATCCACGGAGAAGACTGGGCACATTCATCGGTACCTGACCGAAGCGGAAGGATTTGCGGAGAATGGCTCGGCATTGATCATGGCGCTCGACATGACCGGAACCTACTCGGCCGCCGAAATCCGCGCCATCCTTGAGTCCAAGACCGACTTGCCGTTCGACATCGACCAGGCAGCCAAGATCATTTCCAGTATCCGAGGCATTTCGTTCGGCGCGAGCGTCGGAAGTGACACGGTGATCGGCTCGGTCAAAGTCGATTTTGAGCAGTCCGTCTTGCCGCTGGCAGAGCATGCCCACCAAATCCTTCTTCGTGCGCTTGAAGACACCGGGACCACCATCGACGACTTCTATGACTGGAAGCCGACCGTCAGCGAAAACTCCGTTCGTCTGATGGGTCCACTCAGCGACAGCGGACTCCTTCGTATCCTTTCACTCGTGAAAACCCCGCCGGCCTTGGAGGGCTACGAGCCCAAGGGAGGAAAGCTCGATGTCGATTCCAAACCAGAAAGCCTCGTCGTGTCTTCGACGCAGGCTTATTTCAAGAGCGCCAATACGCTGATTCGGGACCTGAAACGCAAGAAACGCGGTGCAAAAACGATGGGCCAACTCAGCACATGGTTCCGCCGATACGCTGAAAAAATTGATTACCTGCCGATTCGAAACGTTGATCCCGAAATGCTGGACTTCGGAAAATATGTGTCGAGCCTGCTGCGAGGCGGGTCGGGGGGGCTGACGGGTGCCGCCGCTCAGCGCCAGCTTCGCCAACGAAACAACTCGTCCACGGGCTATTCCAACTACAACTGGGGTGGTTACAGCCGGGCACGCGACCAGTCCAATATTCGTGCTCAGCAGCAGATTAAAGGCTATTATGCAGCAAACCTCGCGCTTCAAAAGATCGACGAAGCCATGGCGGACATTCGGTATCGCATGACCGAAAAGCACGACGCGGACTTCTAGTCGATTCCAACTCTGCCGGGCCGATCACATGTCCATTCGATTGCTCCTGTGCCTCATCCTTTGCCTGTCATCGGCAGGCCTCGCGGTCTGTCAGCGCCCGGCTTCGGTCGAGGCGGCGAACAACGCGGTCTCGTACTTGAAAGCTGACGGTCAAAAATGGATGGACAAACGTGGCTGCGTTTCGTGTCACCAGATTCCGATGATGCTCTGGAGCCTGAACATGATCGGCGAGTCCGCCGAGTGTTCCGGCGACGAATTGGATCAATGGAATGAGTGGTCGACGCAGTCGGTGAACTTCGTCAAACCGGCGAAGAAGAAGTCCCACGACGAAGAGTCGGCGCTGACGGCTAACATCGACACCATGGCGGGCTTGCTTTTGGCGGTGCCCGAGGGAGGCAGCGATCAGTGGCGAGAGAAGTTCATCGGCAAGCTGTGTGCCGAACAGTCGGACGACGGTTCATGGAACCCTTGCGGACAGT
>JBCBLJ010000437.1:0-6978 GCA_038520195.1 Planctomycetota bacterium | reverse complement strand
GCACATTGCCGGCTTCGTCGTATTCGTATCGCGTCGCGGCCCCGATCCCGTCAACGGTTCGCAACACGCGATCGGCATCGTCATATTCGAACGTGGCGGTCACCCGCTCGCCGGACAGGTCGCGGAGTGGACCGATCTGCGATGTGATTCGACTAACGGCATCGTAGCCGAACGTCGTTACGGCGCTCGGTGCTGGTGCAGACGGCAATCCCCGTGGCTCGACGACTTCTTCGAGCCGTCCCAGATCATCGTACGAACTGGTCGTGGTAAAGTAAGGTCCACGCGGGTCGATGACTTCGACTTCATTGCCTGCGGCGTCGTACCGATACGAAGTCGTCGCGACGGGACCGGGAACCAATGGCGTTCCGCGTGTGACGGTTTCCGTCGCAAGTAGGTTGGCAGCGTCGTACGTGAACGTCTGATTGAAGAAACTTCCCCGAGGATCGATCACTTCGATCAAATTGCCGCCGACATCGTAGCGATACTCCGTCACCTCGTCGGGCGCGTCGTAGTCACCGACGGCGATTTGCTGCGTCATCTTGGTCCGCCGCTCGAGCGCATCGTACTCATAGTCGATGGCGACGCCACGTGGGTCGACGGTCCGCAGCAATTGATCGCGTGTGGAGTACTCATATTCGTACGTCAGGATTTCGTCGGTCCCCGCGACACCTCCCGGCCGTTGTTCAAGCACGACGTTTCCGCGATTGTCATACTCGAATCGTGTAATGAACTCGCCGAGCCCTTCGAAGGTCCGTCCATCCGTCACGCTCAACAAGCGGTCAGCGTTGTCATACGAATACTCGGTGCGGTCGCCTTCCGGATCGACGACGCTAACGAGGCGGTCCAAATTGTCGTACGTCATCAACGTCGCGAAGCTGCTCGGCGGAGTCGTCGTCACTCCACAAGCACTCAATCCGGCGCGGGGATGAATCTCTGCCACCACATTGCCGACGGCATCGTAAACGTTGCATGAGGTGTTCCCGAGATCATCGGTGACGCCGAGCGGCCGGTTAAGTCCATCGAAGTAGTAAGTCTCCGTCTGACCGATCGGTGTGGTCCGAGTGGTGTTGTTGCCACCGGCGTCATACCCGAACACCCACTCTCCGCCGATTGCATCAGTCCGCTGGGTCATGCGGCCAGCGGCGTCGTATTCGTACCGCGTCACAAGACTGGAATCGCGCGGATCAGATTCGGACGTCAGATTTCCGATCGCGTCATACTCGAAGAAAGTCGTGGCCGTTTCGGGACTGTCAAGCGAACCGAATGGCTGCGAAAGTTCGACGACGCGGCCGAGACCATCGAACACGCGGGTGGTGACCAAGGTTTCGGAGCGTGGATCCGAAATCGAGATTTGATTCCCGACATCGTCGTGCTCGTAGAGGATCGTGTACTCCTCCGGCGTTCCGACCGCAAAGACCGTTGATTCGACGTCCTGTTTGCCATCATAGGAATACTCCGTGATGAATCCGCCGGCATCCACGGTGCGAGTCACCTGGTCCAGTCGGTTGTATTCCGTGATCAGGGAGACCGCATCATCTGTGTTCGGCGCGATCGTGGTTCGGGTCCGGCGATCGCGTTTGTCGTAGTCATACGACTCCCCGACATCGGTGCCCAGAATCGAAGTCTCCAGGACGTTGCCAAACACGTCCGATACGATTCTTCGCTCAATCGAGTTACCGTCGCCGATCGGAGTCGAAGTCGTGATCGTGCGGCGATCGGAACTGTAAGTGTGGGTGACTTCGACGAACCCAGTCCCACCAAGATTCGGTGACGGCGTCCGAACGGTGACGACGTTATCCCACCCCGAATCGTAGTCATACTCGGTGCGATTCCCTTCCGCATCGACGGCGGCGGTGAGGCGTCCTACCGGATCATATTCGCTCCGCGTGACAAACTGTTCGCCACCCGTCCAGCGCGGATCAAACGCGGCAATCCGTCGATTGGCCTTGTCATATTCAAACCTCGCGGTTTCACCGAGCGGATTGGTTTGTGAAATCAGACGGTAGAGGCCGTCATATTCGTATTCTGTCCAGACGGGTTCGCCACTCGAATCACGACGTTGATCCGCAAAGCGGGTGAGATTGCCCTCGGAGTCATACTCCATCAGGACCTCACCGCCTTCGGCGTCCACGATCTTGCTGCGACGATTGAATGGATCGAGTTCGTACGTCGTTTCATAGGCAAGCGGATCGATGACCTTTCGCACCTGACCTTCTGGAAAATACTCATAGGTCGTTGGGGCGCCGCTTCCGAACTGGATCGTTTCGACTCGATTGCGATTGTCGATCGTGTACTGAGTGACGAACTCTTCCTCCGATCCGAAAGCGGCGACCTGGCGAATCAGGTTGCCGCCCGCGTCGTAGTCGTACCGCGTCTTGGTGTCGATCGCATCCGTCTCCTCGGCGATCCCATCCAGGAGGTTGTACACGTATTGTCGGGTACGATTTCCTGTCGTGTTTGCCTCGGTGACCTCCAGAATGCGGTCCGCCGCGTCATAGACCGTCGTCTTTTGCTGGTCAGGCAATGGTCCCGATTGGGTCGTGATTCGACCACGGTTATCGAGCGTGTTTGTGATGACATTGCCATGCGTCGGGATAATCGTCGTGATGCGCCCCGCTTCGTCGCGTTCGTAAGCCGTCAGACGTCCGAGTTCGTCGTACTCGCCAACCAACTCATTGAATTCGTTAAACACCGAAGCGGTGAAAAAGCCTGTCGGATGTTGAATCACAAAGACATCACCGCCGGCAGCCGTCACGCCATAGTCCGGCTCGAGTTCATCGATCGAATAGCCATAGTTCGTGACGAAGTCGAGTACGCCAACGTCCTGAATCACCTGACTCGGCCGATCAAACACGTCGTGTGATCGTTCAGTCACGGACCCTTCGCGGTTCACTTCATTGATGAGATTCCCGTGAGCGTCGTAGTCCATGGTCGCGGTGAGAGACAGGAAATCGTCCCGTCCAACGATCTTCGACTCGATAATGCGATTCATCACATCTCGGACGTACTCGGTGCGGTTTCCATTCGCATCGACGAATGCAGAAACGTATCCCGTCAGGTCGTCGTACTCGTACAGGCGCGTCCCGTCCGCGAAGACTTCACTGGTGCGTCTTCCAAAGCCGTCGTAGTTGGAATCGACAAAAACGCCGTTCGCGTCGGTAAATACGTCGACTTGCCCCGAGGCCTCACGCGTCGAGGTGGTGATGATCTCGGCCGGGCTGCCCACCGGCGCCGATGGGTCGGTGATCGTCGTCGAGATCACATTGCCGCGATCGTCCAGCGTGTGTTCCGTGACACGCCCAACGGTGTCAATCGTGATGATGGGAATGTTGTACGACAGCTCATCTCCCGTCGTGAACTCATAGTCCCAACGTGTGATCTCGACCGCGGCATTTCCGTCTGGATAATCCGTGCGACGGACAACATTGTCGAAAACATCGCGTTCGTATTCGATGACGGCGCCGATGGCGTTGGTTTCGGAAAGCACCTTGCCACCGTTCTCGGACCGTTTGACTTCGGTCGTCTTTCGCGGATTTACGACCGAATCCTCGTACTGGCCGAAAGCCGTTAGCGTGTAGACGTGCCGTTTGCCCTTGAAGTCGGTGTGCTCGGCAATCGCCGTGAAGCTGGTCGCAGCTTGCTCATTCGTCGCTTCGCCATTCTTTGCCAAGAGTGATTTGGTTTCGGGCGTGGAAAGCGTTGACAGCTCCGGTGCGCTCTCGGGTGTGGAAGTGTCGTCGAGCGTCTGGAGGAATGTGACCGCGCCGGGGACGACGGTGACCGATTCTCCATCGATGCGCGTGGCCGATCGAATGCGGCCATCGACGGAATCATAGACGTAAGTCTCCGTGAACGATTCCTCCGAGCGTTCGTTCGGATCATTACCCCGTTTGAGCGTCTGACCAGTGAGCAAGTGGACGCCAAGGTTCGCATCGTCTTCGTGTCGATAGTCGTACACAAAGGTTCGCGGAATCTGGTCCGGATCCGTGATCGACGTGAGGTTTCCGTCGGCGTCAATCTGAAACTGTGTCGATCGATTGGCTGGATCGACAATGGAGTTGAGCGTATCGCCCGAATAGCTGAATACCGTTTCGAGTCCGACGGGATCGACAATTCGAACCAGCCGGTCGCCATCGTGCTGGTAGACGGTTTGATTTCCGTTTCGGTCGGTGATCGATTCAAGCAGGCCTTCACTGTCATACTGTTCGATCGTTCCATTGCGCAGTCGACGTTGGAAGCCATCGCCTTCGATTCGCAGTTCGGAGAAATCATTGACGATCGGCGTGAACAGCCCCGTGCCTTCTTCCGGCGCGAGGAAGATCTGTTCGTGACCATCGCCGTCGACCAACAAGACTCCCGCATCGCCGGGATAAGCGCGCATGTAACCCGCGATTCCCCAACCGGCGCCGAACGATGATTCGGTCGCATTGACATGCGCGTGTACGAACGTCTGCGACAACAGACTCCCGACAAAGCGATCCCCCTGGGCGCGGAGCAGTCCAAATTCGGCCTGCATCGTGTACAAGCCCGTGGGGGCATCGTAGAGATCCACCTGGAGTGCCGCGCCGTAGGTCTCCATCGAATCAGCGTCGGGCAACTTGAAGAAGTTCGTGTTCTCCGGGACGCCCAAACGTTCCGCGTCTTCGGCGGTCGCGCCGTCGGCTTCAAATCGTTCGCCGTCGGGTCCGATCGCGGTCAACTTGTAGCCAAACCGGTCGGTCGCGACATCAAAATCCAACTCGTGCAAGTTCGCTGTATTGATGTGGAAAATCGGTCGCGGGTCGGCTCGGAAAGAGTCGTAGACGAATTGAAGTGAGCGATCTTGTTCTTGCGACCGGTAGGCGACCAACGCATGGCGTTCTTGCAGCGCACCGACATGAATCTCGGCCGTCGCACTTCGCCCAGCTTCGACGATCATCGGTTGCGAGCCGAAAGCGGGCAAATGCGAAATCGGGTTGTACGGTGTCGCCTGCAATGTCAACAACGCGGCGGGTGCTTCGGATTGCGCCGACAGCCCGCGGGGAAGGTTATTGCCAGGCAGCGGGGCGTACAAGTTCGGCGAATTGCCGTCGGGCCCAATAGGATTGGTGCCGAACAAAATGCTGCCGTCGCTTTCGAAGAACCGATAATCACCCGCGACGGCGGTCGTCGGAAAAATGCGATCGATCGGAATCGTGGAGAGTGGGCCCGCGAGCAAAGCCGACTGATCCAGCAACTCGTTCGGAAACGGCGGTGATTGATTCCATGGACTTATCCGATCCGCCGCAGCGAGGTCCTCGATAAAAAAGATCATCGAGGCCAGGTCATATCCGGTGACGAGATCGACGCCTTGTTGAGCCGCCAGCAACACGCCTGACTGTGTCGCAAGAGCGACTGAGTCGGTAAAGCTGTCGGGAATCGGATCCGTCGCGGCGACCAACCTTGGGCGATCAAGTGGAGTATCAAAATCACCCAGCGGATTGCGTATGATCCCGAGCGTCCCACCGGCACTCGCCAAGAACGTCTCCACGCGACTGTTGTCGTCGGTCCGCACCTCCGAGTTGTATACCAGGAACGGCCCGAGTGTCGGATCGGTCTTTGGGTCACCTGGGCGGAACCGTCGATAACCGGCAACGATGGCGTACGAGTCGTGCGGTCCGATTTCATCTTCGAACTGATTCGCCGCGACGAAGACCACACTCTGGGCGTTCGAAACGCCATGCACTTGCGTGCCACGGCCTTCGATACGGAGCGGAATAGCGCCGTACTCGGTGAAATCGATCTCGTCGACATCAAAAGCACCGGAAACATCTTTCCTCAGGACGCTGAATCCGTTTCGGTCGTCGACACGGTCGGTGACAAGCAGGACGTCGGGGTCGTCCGTGATCGTAATGTCCGAAACGCCCGGACTCACACGCGTGACCGCGAGCGGATCGTCGGGGTCGACGATCGGTGCCTCCAAATAAGCGCCGTCTTCGTCTCGCAGAACAATCGAAATGACGTGACCATTGCCGGGAAAACCCGATGACCGGAAGAGGTCTTGTCGAGGCGCGGTCACAAAAAGGCGGTTGTCGGTACCGTCGATCGCGATCCCGCGCAAACCGATCAATCCGATCCCCAATTCGCGGTCAAGACGCGAGGGGATGTTGATCGTCTGAATCCACTCATGATACGTGGGGGAAAACGGATCAATGTCGATGACGTAGATTGACGCGCGATTCTGATCGCTAACATAGAGACGTCGACTTGCCGAATCACTGACCATTTCGAAGGGAGCCGCGCCGGTCGGAAGATCAATGTTGTTGATGCCGATCGTCTCGGGGTCCGTCTCGTCGTCGGCGCGGGTATCGACCTGCTGGAGCGCGACGGTGTCAACCACGGCGATCTTTCCAAGGCTCGACAGCCCGACGTAGAAACTCCGTCCATCCAAGGAAGCGAAGGTGCGATTGGCGCCAAGCGACCCGTTGTTCTCGCCTTCCACCAGTCCAATCAGCGCAGCGACCGTGGGTTGAAGTTTGGTGGAGTCGCTCGCTGGACCAACCACCTGGCAACCCAAATCGGACTCTCCCGTCCCCGTGTCGATGGTCCGGCAGACGTTGTAGACGATCAGTTGATCGTTCGCGTCTTCGGGACCCGGCAACGGATTTCGCGTCGAAGCTGCGGCATAGGAGCGTTCCAGTCCCGATGAAATCTGAATCGGATTGCTCGTGAACTCGGAACGTTCAAACCGATTCGCCGTCGGAGTCTCCAGTGGGCGAGTCACGGTCACGTTGTGGCCCGCAAGTTCGACGCCCGCGGGAAGCACGAAACTGAGCACCGAACCTTCGAGCGTCAATTCATCACCGGGGATCCGATGATCGCGACCGCCGATGACGAGCGGCGTGCCGAGACACCTTCGACACCGACGGCACGCCGCTCGTCATCGGCGGTCGCGATCATCGGATCCCCGGTGATGAATTGACGCTCGAAGGTTCGGTGCTCAGTTTCGTGCTTCCCGCG
>JBCBLJ010000305.1:0-8834 GCA_038520195.1 Planctomycetota bacterium | reverse complement strand
GAAAATGAAAGCGTTACTACTGACCGAGTACAAGAACCTCGAAGTCACCGAATTTGAGAATCCATCCGTTGGCCCCAAAGACTTGCTCATTCAGGTGCAGGCTTGCGGCATCTGTGGCAGTGATATCCACGGCTACGACGGCAGTAGCGGTCGGCGGATTCCGCCATTAGTGATGGGGCACGAGGCGGCGGGCATCGTGACCGAGGTCGGTGCGGAGGTCACCCAGTTCTCGGTGGGCGACCATGTGACGTTCGACTCTACCGTGTCGTGCGGTGACTGTTTCCATTGTCGCCGCGGCGAGATCAATCTGTGTGACAACCGCACGGTGCTCGGCGTGTCTTGCGGAGAGTACCGCCGTCACGGCGCGTTCGCCGAACTCGTTTCCGTTCCTGAAAACATTTGCTATGCGCTACCCGAGGAAATGCCTTTCCAGCACGCGGCGCTGATTGAAGCGGTTTCGGTCGCCGTGCACGCCGCGAACCGGACACCGGTTCAATTGGGCGACACCGCGGTGGTCATCGGCAGTGGCATGATCGGATTGTTGACGATTCAAGCGATCCGTCTCGCCGGGTGCGCGAATGTGATCGCCGTCGACCTGGACCAGGGCCGCTTGGACAAGGCTCTGGAATTTGGGGCGACCGCTGTTCTCAAGGCGGATGATGTCGACGTGCCGGAGGAGGTCAAAAAACTCACGCATGGCCGTGGTGCCGATGTCGCCATCGAAGTCGTTGGCGCGACGGCGACGATCAACACCGCCATCGACTCCGTCCGTAAAGGCGGTTCGTTGACGCTGGTGGGGAATCTTGCCCCGAACGTCGAAGTTCCCCTTCAGAAAATCGTGACCCGCGAACTCGATCTTTACGGCTCCTGCGCTTCCAACGGCGAGTATCCGCAGTGCATCGAACTGATGCGCACCGGTGCCATCAACGTCGCCCCGCTGATCACCGCGACAGCTAAACTAGACGAGGGGCCGGAGTGGTTTTCTCGACTCTATCAGGGTGAGAAAGGAGCCATGAAGGTGATTCTGCAGCCCAATGTTTCGGCCTGATTCCCCACCGCTCGCCGCCATCATCCATCCTTCCAGTCTTCGCTCGCCATGATTTTTAGATCCAATACCAGTCTGACCGTCGCGGCTTTCCTTTTGCTCGCGAGTACCGCTTCGGCAGTGGAAGTCGAAACCGCCGACGACATCAAGTACTTCACACTTACGAACGATTCCGGCATGACGGTCCGGATTACCAACTTCGGCGCGATCATCACTTCGATCATCGTTCCGGATCGGACCGGGAAGATGGCCGATGTGGCGCTTGGCTACAACGATATCGCTAGCTACACAAACGCGGTCGACAAGCCTTATTTCGGTGCGATCGTAGGACGCTACGGCAATCGAATCGCGAAGGGAACGTTCACTATCGATGACGAGACCTACACGCTCGCCATCAACAACGCACCCAATTCGCTCCACGGAGGCGTCATCGGTTTTGACAAAGTGATTTGGGAGGCCAAGGCCGACGATGCTAAGAATGCTGTCGTCTTGAGTTACCTCGCCAAAGACGGCGAAGAAGGTTATCCGGGCAATCTTCAATGCCAAGTGACCTACACACTCACCGACGAAAACGCGATCGAGATCGACTATCTCGCAACCACCGACAAACCCACACCCGTCAATCTCACGCAGCACACCTACTTCAACCTCAAGGGCGAAGGCGAGGGTGACATCCTAGCGCACGAGTTGATGATCAACGCTCAACGCTACACGCCCGTCGACAAAACGTTGATTCCGACGGGCAAGACGCCCGCGGTCCAGGGAACCCCATTCGATTTCACCACCGCAAAGCCGATCGGCCGGGATATCGCTCTCGAGGACGAGCAACTCAAATTCGGTGGCGGCTACGACCACAACTGGGTATTGGACAAGGGCGGACAGACCGGCGAAATGACGCTCGCGGCGAGGGTTCATGAGCCGACCACAGGTCGCGTTCTCGAAGTCATGACGACCGAGCCTGGCATTCAGTTTTACTGCGGCAACTTTCTCGACGGTCGCTTGGTCGGTAAAGCGGGAAAGAAGTATCTCTACCGAGGCGGTTTCTGCCTCGAGACGCAACACTATCCAGACAGCCCCAATCAACCCGGGTTCCCATCGACCGTCCTTCAACCGGATGACGAATACCGGACTAAAACGGTCTTCAAGTTCTCGGCAAAGTAGACGTGCGGAATTTGGCTGACGCACGCGTTTGCGCACGTCCAACAGTAGCTTAGTTAGTCGTCAACCGCGACGAGATCGCTGGAATAGCGCGAGGCGATATCACGCCGTTTCTTTTGTTGGTCTTCCTCCTTTCTTGAATCCGCAACGCTCGCGGCTCCGAATTTCTCCTCCGACGCGTGGACACGGGGTCGGCGCGTCGAGTGTGTTCACTTGGAGAGGAGAAAGAGATGAGATTCGACGTGTTCCGTGGATTTGCGACCGTGTGTTTGATTGCCTCGATGGCGACCGTGTCCTTCGCGGACAACCTGGTCCAGACCGCGAGTCAGGCAAAGGGATTCAAGACATTGGTCGCGGCGCTCCAGGCTGCAGACCTCACCGATGCCCTTGGAGGAAAAGGTCCGTTCACGGTGTTTGCACCGAACGATGAGGCTTTCGCAAAACTGCCCGCCGGAACCGTGGCCGAACTGCTCAAGCCGGAGAACAAGGATCGTCTCGTCAGTATCCTCAAGTACCATGTCGTCGAGGGCGCCGTCGAAGCAGAACAGGCGATCAAGGTGGATTCCGCCACGACCCTTGAAGGTCAGCGCGTCGCGATCGAAAGCAAGCTCGGTCGACTCTCGATTAACGAGTCGAACGTAATCGCGACCAACATTCGTTGCGACAATGGGATCATCCACGTGATCGATCAGGTCCTGATTCCATCGGAGAAAGACATCCCGACGATCGCGACGGAGAATGGAACTTTCAAGACCTTGGTCGCCGCACTCGGCGCAGCCGAACTCGTTGAAACCCTCAGCGGTCCGGGGCCTTTTACGGTCTTCGCGCCAACGGACGAGGCGTTCGCGAAGCTTCCTTCCGGGACGGTGGAATCACTCCTCAAGTCGGAAAATCGCGACCAACTGGTGAGCATCCTGACGTATCACGTCGTTCCTGGGCGGGTTTACTCGGATGCTGTCCTCGATGCAGGTGCTGCAAACACCGTTCAAGGCCAAGGCGTCAGCTTCGCGTTGTCGCCCGAAGGGCTCCGTGTCAACGAATCGAAGATCGTCGCCGCGGATTTGCAAGCCTCCAATGGCGTCATTCACGTGATCGATGAAGTGCTGATGCCGACGTTCCTTGATTCGGCTGGTGCCAAGAATCTCCTGGAAGAGACGGTCAGCCGCGGCGCTCGGGCTTTCAACAAGGGTGACTTTCACGCTTGCTCTGATCTGTACCTTCGCAGTTGCTCGCAGATCGTCGAGCAAGGCCAATCGCTGCCAATGGAGGTCGGCTCAGTGTTGAAAATCTCGCTCAAGCGGGCCAAGGGAATCAAGAACGAAGAGGAGCGAGCTTGGGTGCTTCGTCACGGTATCGACCTCGCCTACTTCGCGCTTGGCCACTGATCGCAGCACACATACCAGGAGAAAACAAAATGAAACGTTCAGTCATCAACGCGTTTGGCGTTGTCGCCGTCTGCTGCACCTCACTCGTCGCCGCAGAACCAAAACAGAAGATGGCGCTGGATTTCACGGCGGCGCAGCAGCCTCCGTCGGCGACCCCATCACAAAAGGACTCGCTCATTCAACTCGCCCTGCTGATCGATACGAGCGGGTCCATGGAAGGGCTCGTGGATCAGGCACGCTACCAGCTTTGGAATGTCGTGAGTGACCTCGCGAAAGCACGGCGTGGCACTCAGACGATTCGGTTGGAAATCGGCGTCTATCAATACGGGACGGATCGAGTCGCCAAGTCTAAGGATTGTCTTCGCCAGATTGTCGGTTTCACCGAAGACCTGGATGAGGTTTCGCGAGGCCTCTTCTCGTTGCACGTCAGTGGCGGAGACGAATACTGCGCATCGGCGATCGCACGCTGCCTCGATGATCTTGAGTGGAGCAGTGACCCGTCGGTCTACAAAGCGGTCTTCATCGCCGGCAACGAGTCGTTCGATCAGGGGAAAACAACGCTCGGTGAAGTCCTACCCGCGGTGAAGCAAAAGTCCGTGTTCCTCAACACGGTGTACTGTGGCACCAAATACGAAGGTCGACCGCAATGGGATGTCGCCGCAAA
Source organism: Planctomycetota bacterium (assembly GCA_038520195.1). Lineage (GTDB taxonomy): Bacteria > Planctomycetota > Planctomycetia > Pirellulales > Pirellulaceae > Stieleria. The sequence continues at coordinate 4,582 of JBCBLJ010000305.1, read as the reverse complement.
AATTGCCGGTGGACTGGCGTCCTTTATCGATCACAACCACCACCTGCCGAACATGCCGACGCCCTATGACGCGCGAATGCGTGAGCTGAACGAGGAAATGAACGAAACGTTCGTTTGGTACGGCAAGGGCGCTGCGAAGGCCGCGTCGAACCAGGGCAAACAAGATCGCAATGCCGACAAGATGTCCGACCATGCGTTCGCGGCGAGGATGTCTGCCAAGATCGGGCACCTGTACCATCACATCGATCATGACTTGGTCGATGCGATCAACCACGGGCACGCTTCGCTCGACAAGATGCCCGAGTCGTTGATGCCGCCGGTGTTGTCACAAAAATCGTCTGACGAGCGTCGCACTTACATGGATGAGATGATCGCCCGGCGAAGCAGTGTTCGGCGGAGGATGGCGGAAGTGCTCAGCCAACGGCAACGATTCCTCGAAAACGAATTGCTCAAACGCGGTGTCGAGGCGAAGACCGTGTTGGGCGACGCACTTGGCGAAGCGATCAAAGATCAAGCCGCGACGCTGGGATATACGTTTTCGGGCGATCAGTCTCTGGCCAGTAAGCAAAGCTCCTGAGCACAGCTTGTGCGAGTCAGCGCGGCCCGGAGTCAGTGGCAATGACTCCGTGCCGCCGGGTTCCGGGGCGATCCCGGCGAGGCATCGCTCTAGCGACTGAGTAGCCACGGCGCGAGCTGCGTCGTGGTTTGATTTCGTACCGGTTCCGGGAGCGGGTTTTGGTAGTCCGGCGGTCGCATGGATTTGTCGTCAGGACCGATATCAGCTTGCGGAAACGGATCGTGTACGACGGCGTTCGCCTGCTGATAGTTCATCGGCCCCGGCGGAGCGATCACGCCTCGCTGGACCAGCGATTGACATCCGGCGAGGGAAATCAGCGCGACAACGGCGAGGATTCGTGCCGTCTTCGCAGACTTTCGTGGCAACATTTGCATGGCTCCAGACTAAAACTGCACGATAGGCGAATCGTTGGAGCGGAGCCCAGAGCAGTTTCCGGGAACAAAACCTCAAGAACTCGTTGTCCGGTTTCGTTTTGAAGTGTTTCAAAACGGAGCACGCGACCACGACCGAGGCCTTGAAGGAGCTTTCGTTTCTCGAGTGTTGAATCAGATGTCCCAGGTCGTTCGAATTGCGCGCGACGAGTACGAGCCGCCACTGGAGCGGGACGCATGGCTTCGGTGCATTGAGACACGTGAAGGTTTAGTGCGACCACCGTCCAAACTCGGCCGCAGTCCGGCGACCGGCCAACCGATTCTGCTGCATCCATCCTCAGCATGCGCGCACTTGTTCGCGAACGAAGTCCATCTCGTGACCTTGGACTGGGGGCAAAGCGAAGATGAATGTGCCGTGTACGCCGAGTGTCTTCCGGCCGATCCAGAAACGGCGCTCAACCTCATCGAGGAGATCGCTGATTCGCTGCAGTGCAAGATGTTGGTCTTGCCAACTCGATCCGATGTGCCACCCGCCCGCGACTCCGCTTTACGGCGGTTCAAACGCTGGGTCATTGGGTGAATTGATCGGCTCAGTCTTTGGCCAACTGGCGATAGTGACGACTAATGAAGAAGATGGCTCCGAAGTAGAAGGTGCCGAACAGCAGCGGCGCGAATTGCGGAAACTCGGCGGTGATCGGCGCGAGCAGCAGAAACGCAAATCCGGCGATAGCCGAACCGCCCCAAATGTGCCCCGCCATTGCGATGAACGCGAACCCGCTGAGTGCGGATGCCAAAGGAAACATCGCCGCGTACGCAATGCGGTTTTGCACCAACAACACGTTGACCATCGCGAGCGCGCACAGATATCCCAGCCAGATCGACCACACCGGACGCTCGGCGATGTTGCGAGGCGAAAGTGAACCGTCTCGCGCTCGATAGATGGCCCCAAAGATCAACGCGAACATCGACAGACGCGGAATCCAGTAAGCGACCCATGTCGGCACGCCCAACTGCAGCAGCACGAAGATCAAAAGATGCGCCGCAAAGATGATGCAGCCGAGTAGCATCAGTGTCCCGTGCCACTCGCGAAATTGCCCATGGTGTTGGTCGCGGCCGATCTCACGAACGACGCGTTCGAATAGACCACTCGCCGCCGCGCTGGTGTTTTCTCCCGCCAAGAAGCGATCCAGGTCTTGGGCCAGTTGATCAGCCGACTGGTAACGTGTTTCGCGATCGAAACGCATCGCTTTGAGGCAAATGTTCTCAAGGTCGCGTGACAACTCGGCGCGGTAGCTTCGTGGCGGAAACGGCTCATCCTGCATCACACGCCGCAACACCTCGGCGGGATTCTCCGATTCGTGTGGCGGGACTCCCGTGAGCAGGGCGTAGAGAATCGCGCCGAGCGAGTAAACGTCGCCAAGGAAATCACCTTTTCCATTGCCCGCCGCCTGTTCGGGGCTCATGTAGTTCGGCGTACCCAAGACTTGGCCGGTGCGGGTCAACATCGTCCCGTCCCTCTGCCACTTCGCGAGGCCAAAGTCCGTGACTAAGGGGCTCCCCTCGCGATCAATCAGAATATTGTCCGGCTTGAGGTCCCGGTGCACGATCCCACAGTCATGTGCATAGACGACCGCCCGCGCGATGTCGCGTACCATGGCGGCGGATTCACGATCGTCGAGCGATTGTTCGTCCACATGATGCTGTAGCGTTGGCCCGTCGATCAACGGCATGGAAAAGTATTCGTGGCCATTCCATGATCCGATCTCATAGATTGAGATGATGCCGGGGTGATCCAGGTTGGCCGCCGACTCCGCCTCGATGCGAAAACGCTTGCGTTCCTCGTCGCTCGCCAGCACGCCACTGCTGATCACCTTCACCGCGACGCTTCGGTCCAGTCCCTTTTGCCTGGCCCGATAGACGACCCCCATGCCGCCACGAGCGATCTCGGACTCGATCTCGTAAGAACCGACCTCGGCTCCACAGAGCGAAGTCAGTGCGGGTGTTGGCTTGTCGCCGATCCAGTGATGATTCTGGAAGAAGCTGACCAACTCTTCGGCGTACTCGGGGTGCCGCTGAAGATAGGACTCGGGATCCGGTTGTTCGCCTGATTCAAGGCGAAGCAAATAGTCGGCGATGATATTGTCGAATTCGTCGCCGAGATCTTGATCAGCCGATTCGCTAGTCACTGGCTCACCGCGGGTAGCAGACGGTCGCCGAGAGTCGCTGCTTTCAGATTCGCACGACGTCCGCCTCGATCACGCGGTCGGATCAGCCTTCGACTTCGATGCCCATGCTGCGAGCGGTGCCTTCGATCATGCGAACGGCTTGGTCCATGCTGCGGGCATTCAGGTCGGCCATCTTCTTGCCGGCGATTTCTTCGCATTGGGCTCGGGTCACTTTGGCGACCTTGTCGACGTTCGGCACGCCACTGCCTTTGGCGATCCCGGCGGCTTGCTTCAGGAGCGAAGCGGCCGGGGGACTTTTGGTGATGAAGTCGAAACTGCGATCGTTGTAGACCGTCACGATCACGGGGATCGGAGTGCCGTTGTATTCCTTGGTACGGTCGTTGAACGCTTGAACGAACTGTCCGAGGTTGACGCCGAACTTACCCAGCGAGGTACCGACGGGCGGAGCCGGGGTGGCTTGACCACCAGGGACTTGGAACTTTGCTTGACCGGTTACTTGTTTTGCCATGACTCTAAAACTTTCGGGCCACCGCCGGCACGCTCGAACTCGGGTGAGCGTCGGCAGCAGGATTGAAAAGGGATTGGAATTCGCTTTTGTCTACAGCGGCTCGACCTGCCAGTGATCCAGCTCCATCGGCACGCTGCGACCGAAGATGTTGATGATCACCGTGATGCGGCCGTTGGCTTCATCCAGTGCATCGACATCACCCTCCTGGTTTTCAAAGTTTCCTTCCTTGACGCGAACACGATCACCAACTTTGAACGGGATCGCGGTTTTGATCGGCGCTTCGTCTTCGTCATCCGCCTCGGGACGATTGATGAATCGATCGACATCGACGGGATCCATTGGCATCGGCTTGCCGGCCGAGCCGGTGAAATCGCTGATGCCTGCGGTCTCGCGAACGAGGAACCAGGTGTCATCATTGATCGCCATCCGCGCCATGATGTATCCGGGCAACAGTTTACGCTTCGAGATACGCTTCTTGCCGTCTCGGGTAAACGTCGCCACGTCCTCGCTGGGGACGACGACATCGCCGAAGTACTCGTCCATGCCCTCGAGAGCGATTTTCTTTCGCAATGCGTCGGCGATGGAATCCTCGCGGTTGAACGCCACCTTGAGGATGTACCAGTCCATCTCGATATCCGCAGCCTCTTCGGCAGGCTCATCGCTATCGAGGAAGACTTCACCGGTCGAAGAGTCATCCGTTGGCTCGGGCTGCGAATCCGTTTCCGTGGGTTCGGTCACGGCAACTTCTGCTGACTCGGTCGTGTCCTCTTGGAGCGCATCCGATGCTTCGAGGTCGTCTTGGTTCGGTGATTGGGAATCGTCGATCATGGAACGGTTCGGTTAGAACTAGTGGTCCGTTACAGCTTGACTTTAGGGTTGGCTACGGAAACGGTGTCAGGAACCAAAAACCAGATGGCCCGTAGGGTGCTTAGCATTTTTG
>JBCBLJ010000729.1:0-4244 GCA_038520195.1 Planctomycetota bacterium | reverse complement strand
ACACAAGGGCGTAAAGATATCGGGCCACGGTTCCGGTCTCCTTACCAGAGCGACGATTGAAACACACGACTGTGAAACTCGCAGAATCGGGACTCGGTCGCAAGGCAGATTCACGCCGGTCGATGCTGTGGTCGCTGAATCAGGACGCCTCACATTTTTGCAATTCGGTGGTGCCCGATCGCATCGGGCCGCCGCGGGCGAAGGCTGCTTCCATCGCCTCATCGACCGCCCAGGTTTCGGTGGCGGGGATGGGAGTCGAGACGGTACTCGGTGACACGTTCCATTGCTTCAGCGGACGCGCCGGTTGCAAAGCAAAACGGGCCGCAAATGAGGCCATTCCCAAGACGAGCATGATGGTGAGTACGGCCACCCATCGCATCCGTCCGGCGGCAAGCCGTGAGCTCGACTCGGTCGCGAGTGTTGTGGCAGCCTTCACGCCGCCGCCGCCGTAAAGCGAGGCCCCCGTCCCTGTCGCAAATGCGTCGCGATTTTGCCGAAATAGGAACAGCAACAACATAAATCCCGCCGCGAACCCCCGTTTTCGGAGCTTGATCTGAAGTCTCGATCGGGCGGCGCGAAGCCTCGAGTGGAGGCTTCCCCGGGGACAGCCGATGCGCTGGGCGATGTCACGGTGGGCCAACTCTTCGACAAATGCCAGGTAAAGCAGCTGTTGATCGCGGGGATCGAGTTGGGCGAATTCCTCTCGAAGAATCCGTCTGCTGTCACGATCCGCGAGTGTCTGGAGCGTCGAGGGGATATCCACGGCCAGCGCCGCATGATCGCCGGGCAATTCGGTGAGTCGATGACGGTTCGCACGTCGACGGCGGGCCATCGCACAGCGCCGCGCGGTCTCTCGGAGCCACGGACCGAGGTCTGATTCCTGGTCGAGTGAGTCCCATCGATCCGTGAAGGCGAGAAACGTGTCCTGAAAAGCTTCGAGAGCAGTATCGGTATCTCCGGTTGTGCGGCGGCAAACGCCCAAAACTGAAGGTCCGTGTTCCGCGATCAGCTCCTCGAGGTCGCTTTGCTCGGCTGGTCGAATCATGATGTGCACCTGCGAGGGGGAGAGACCACAGTTTAGACGAAAAAAGTCGATTTTTTGTTCGAATCTGTGAGTCGGGATCGGTGGATGCGACAGGTACAAGCGTGCAATGCACGTCATTCTCTCTCAAACCCAGTTCATCAATGTTTCGAGCGCCCCACGGTTATCGCATTTCGTGGCTTGCGATCTGTTTATTCATCTTTGGCGGTTCCACGTCCGTCCTCGCTCATTCGGTCGGTGAGAGTTACGTCTGGCTCAACGTCGAGGACGACCGTTTTTCGGGCCGCGTCGAAATCAACCTCGACGACATCCGCGAAAAACTCGGGATCGACGTCCCCAAGGCGGCGAGCGGCGACAGCGACGAGCGTCAGTCGGTGCTTGCGGCCAACGAAGCAAGGATTCTCGAGTACATCGACGAACATTTCCACATTCTCGACGGCGATCAGCGTGTTGCCGTGGAATACACTCCTTGGCCGATCCGCGACCTGACGGCAGAGGAAGGAAACTATGCCCGTTACGGCTACACCACGGCGGCGGGTACCGTTCCGGACAGGATTACGATCCGAAATAGCTTGTTCTGTGAAGGAGACCCGCTGCACCGAAGTTTGGTCTGCATCGAAAAAAATGATAAGAGCGGCCAGGAGTTTGAGGGCGAGTTTGTTGCGATGGTATTCGGTTCGCACAACCCGGTGCAGGAGCTCGACCTAACCAATATCGAGAGCCTGCTTCGCCCCCGTGACTTTGTCTGGCAGGGCGTGCTGCATATCTGGATCGGGACCGACCACATTCTGTTCATCGTTGCGTTGCTGTTGCCGGCCGTATTGGTTCGCAAAGATGGTGAATGGCAACCGGTTCCTAATTTTAGGCAGGCCTTCTTCAGCATCTTGAAGATTGTGACCGTCTTCACGATTGCCCATTCAATCACGTTGAGCATGGCCGCGCTGGGGTTGATCGACCTTGAATCCAGGTTGGTGGAATCGGTGATTGCGCTCTCGATCATTCTGGTTGCGGCCAACACCATCCGGCCACGGTTTAACGATAAGACATGGCTGATCATTTTTGGCTTCGGGCTCTTTCACGGGATGGGTTTCGCATCGGTGATGAGCGACCTGCCGTTTCGGATGGTTCACTTGGTCAAAGTTTTGATCGGGTTCAATGTGGGCGTCGAGTTGGGTCAGTTGGCCATCGTGGCCGTCGTCTTTCCGATCATCTATTTGCTTCGAACACTCCGATTTTATCAGCCCGCAGTGTTGGTCGGCGGCTCTTCGGTGATCGGCTTGATCGCCTGTATCTGGTTCATCGAACGGGCATGCGGGATCGAGATTTTTGCGATGTTGGATACCGTCATGGCGACGGCCGTTCGGTGATCAACGCCACTTCCGATTCTCTATGGGTGTTTCGAGCACTCATAGCTTTCCCGGCCGGGGACGAGGGCATTCAACGCGATGAACTTTAGTTGGAATGAAGAGCAGAATCAGTTTCACGAACGGCTGAAGTCGTTCGCGCTCGAGCATCTCGATGACGATGTCGTCCAGCGTGACGAGCGAAGTGAGTTCGCTGAGAAGCTGTGGCAATCTGCCGCCTCGTTCGGCATCCAGGGGATGTCGATGCCTCGAGAGTACGGGGGCACGGACTCGGCCGACATTCAAACCGCCATGTATGCCATGGAAGGATTGGGCTACGGCTGTCGCGACGGAGGTCTATTGTTGGCGCTAAACGCTCAGATGTGGGCAGTGCAGTTACCGATCCTTCACTTCGGCACGGATTTTCAGAAAGAGCGTTTCCTTCCGAAGCTTTGCGGCGGCGAATGGAAGGGGGCTCACGGGATCACGGAGCCGGCGACCGGTTCGGATGTTTTCAACATGAAGACCACCGCACAGCGTGTGGACGGCGGGTATGTATTGAACGGGTCGAAGTGCATGGTGACACTCGCGCCGATTTGTGACCTGGCGCTCGTCGTCGCCAGTACCGACCCGCAAAAGGGTAAATGGGGCGTCTCAACATTCCTGGTGGAATCATCGTTCGAAGGTTTTTCGCGAGGGCCGAACCAACTCAAGATGGGTCTCCGAACGGTGCCGATTGGGACCCTGGAATTGAACGACTGCTTCGTTCCCGAAACACACCGTCTTGGTAACGAAGGAGGCGGTTTCTCGACGTTTAACTACTCACTCGAGTTTGAGCGTTGTTGTATCCTCGCGACGCAAGTCGGCATGATGCAGCGACAGCTCGAGCGCTCAATCGAATACGCCCGCCAGCGAGAGCAATTCGGCCAACCGATCGGGAAGTTTCAGTCGGTGTCGAACCGAATCGCCGATATGAAGCTTCGTTTGGAGACGTCTCGACTGATGCTCTACAAGGTGGCGTGGCTAAAGAACCAAGGCAAGTCCGCGATGATGGACGCGGCGATTCTCAAGCTGTACCTCAGCGAGTGCTTTGCGAGTTCGAGCGAGGATGCCGTGAGAATTTACGGGGGGCGAGGCTACTTGTGCGAAAACGACATCGAGCGTGATTGGCGTGATGCGGTGGGCGGCGTTCTTTACGCGGGGACATCGGATATTCAACGCAACATCATCGCGGGGTTACTCGGGGTATGACCGGCGCTCGACTGCATACCAACCTGATCGATCAGGCTCAACGTCAAGGCGATGCGATCGCGTTCCGCTGTGGACGCGAGACGCTCGCATATGGTGAGCTAGACGAACGGTCGTCGCGACTCGCGGCCGCGTTGACTGAATCAGGCGTTCGCCGCGGTGAACGGGTGGCGATCCGATTGGCTCCCGGCGTGCATTCTCCGATTGCGGTCTACGGAATCCTGAAAGCCGGTGCCGCGATGGTCCCGATTGACCCGATGGCCCCGCCGTCACGCGTCGCACAATTGGTTCGGGAAGGGTCCATCGGCCACTTGGTGACAAGCGGCATCGATGAGGTCACGTGTGACTGTCTTGGCGAATCACCGCTAACCACGGTGGTGGGTTGTACCGGGAGCGATCCGAAGTTGCGGTTCATTTCTTGGGAAGAGGTTGATGCTCACGATTCAAGCGTCGCGAGCGGCATTTCGGACACCGATGCTGCGTACGTGATCTTCACTTCGGGGTCGACGGGCGTTCCAAAGGGCATCGTTCACACGCATCAGAGCGGGCAGGCCTATGCGCGTCTCTCGACGGAAACCTATGGAGTTCGCCCCGGAGATCGGATCGCGAAT
>JBCBLJ010000088.1:0-16066 GCA_038520195.1 Planctomycetota bacterium | reverse complement strand
GGGAACGGTTGCGGTCGGCATCTTCTCCTCGGACTTCAGCTGGTTCACGCAGTTGAAGGGCTCACTCTCGATGGGTCTTTTTGCCTTCGTGTTCTCGGCCATTGTCTTTGGCATCCTGAAGTTCACCCTCGGCGTTCGGGTTAGCCCGGAAGAAGAGATGATGGGCTTGGACATCAGCGAGCACGGCATGGCGGCTTACAGCGGCTTCGACGAGTCCCCCAAAGACTGAGCGGCGAAGTCTGCTACTTGAAACTTCTCGGCTCTTGCCTGGGCCAGAGAGTCCCAGTTACCGGGTGTGTGTCCGCCTCACACGCCCGGGACTGGGTTTGAACCACGAACGGCCTGCGGATTTCCGCGGGCCGTTTTTTTTTGAGTTGCGACGTTGCCCGATGGGAACGCATGCCACGGGGAACAAAACAAAGCGACTTCGGGGACGCTAACGTGCGAGTTCTACCCTCCTGGATGGGAGGGTCGCGTTTCGATGACACGAAAGTGATCAAAACGCGGGGAGGGCGACATCGATCGCCCCCCAACATCAATTCAATCCCGCGGCGCGGTTCGGCGCGAGCGGTGTCGAGCGTGCCGGTCCTTTAGCTTCCTGTGCAAGTTGAAAGCTCTGAATCCGCCATGAGAGCGTCGTCTTGAAGCAGTCTTGGCCCCAGTCGACGAAACCGCTTCGTCTGACTCAAATAAGGCATCGGCATGAACCGCGAAGATTCAATGTTTGCAAATTCAGGCGACGGAAATCGTCGTGGGCAAACGACGAAGAACGATTCGTATAAAGTAGCGGCCCGATCACGCCTTCTGACCTGGTATCGCTGATGACATTGACGCGACTATTCAACATTCTTCTGCTTGGGTTGTTCCTCGCGGGGGGAATCTACGCGCAAGACGAACCAGAGCCGGAGAAGCCTGATCGGCGGGTGAGCATCGTGCCCGTCGGTGTCCAACGTTACTCGCCGAATGGGTGGGGAGCCATCGCGGTGGTCGCCGCCAACGACACCGAAGAGGACGTTGAGGAGCGTGTTTCGCTCTTCCTGAATGACGATTCGAGCCTGCAGTATTCCAGACGGTTCTGGATCCCATCGCGATCGCGACGTTTGACCTGGATCGCCGTTCGGTTACCCGAGGACGTTTCGCCCGAAGCCACGGCGGTGGACGTCTCGATGATTCGGTTGGTCGAAAAAGACGATGGCGGTGAAGGGTTTGCCGAAAACGATCTGGGCATGCCGGTTTCAAAGCGATCGGTCTTGATCACGACCGGCGAAGTCAACACGGGCGTGTCGTTCGATAAGGATACGATCGCCACGTATGGCACTCCGTTCGAGGTTTCGACGAATGTGATCGACACGGTCTATGCAGGACGGGAACCGAACGTTGAGAAAGTTCTCGATCTCGCGGTGGTCGATCTCAACGCCAGTTTTCTTCCGCCGACGCACCTGGCGCTCGATCAATTGGATCAACTCGTGATTGGTGGCGACAATCTGTTGACCGACACGGTCGGAATGGACCTTGTCCGGCAGTGGATCCGCGACGGCGGCCGCGCATGGATCCAGTTGGACCTGACCTCGGCCGAGTTTGTCAATCGTTTGTTGGGTGATGACGCGCTCTTCGAGGAAGTGGACCGCGTCGAATTGAACGACTTCGAGTTTGTCCGAGCCGACCTCGACTTGAAGACCAACGCCGAGCCATGGTCGGCGGAGGTGCCTGTGGAATTTGTACGAGTCTTCGCGGATGTCGATGAAGTGGCTTACCGGATTGATGGTTGGCCCGCAGCTTTCTGGTTGCCGTACGGAGAAGGCGAGATCCTGTTCACAGCGCTGGGTGCGCGGGGTTGGCGCACGCCGACGGCCAACACCGTCGCCTACGACACTTTAGCGAGTCGATTCTTCGAGTCTCGAAATCGCCCCGCCGACTTTGATGCTCCGATGATTCGGGTCGTCGATGAACAAATCGGTTATCGAATTCCCGAACGAAGTTTGGCGGCCGGTGTCCTCGGCTTGAACGCACTGATTGTCTTTGGCACCGGGCTTTATTGGGCGCGCCAACGTCGACTCGAGCGGCTCGCGATTCTGATTCCAGCGACGGCGATTTTGTCTTCCGGTATTCTTGTCGCCGTCGGTAACCGGCAGACTTCCGCCGTTCCGTCGACCGTCGCGACGGGGCAATTGGTCCGCGTGATGGATGCGACCGGCGAGCTTGACATTTCGTCGGTTCAAGCCGTTTACAGCCAGACCGGCGACGGGCTCGGATTGATCTCAAATCTCGGAACCCATTCGTTCCCGCTTCAGTCAGACAACACGGTGGGGACGCGCCGGATCGAGTGGGACGATACCGGAGCGAGCCGATGGGGCGGCACCAACCAACCACCCGGAGTCGTGCGCCACGTCCGGTCGCGTTCAAACGTCTTTGTGGATCAGCCGATTCTTGCCGTCGGCACTTTTGACCAACAGGGATTCGTCGGCCGTATCGAAGGACTCGATGGAAAACGCTGCGAAGACGGCGTCATCTTCGGCGCACCCGCACCTCCGACGTCTGCACGAATCGAAAGCGAAAATGTGGAGGGCGCCTCGTTCCGCGCTAACGCGACCGATCGATTGCCAAAGAACCAATACTACTCCGACTCGCTCATCTCCGATCAGCAGCAATCTCGCCAGCGATACCTACGTGAGTTGCTCGCGACCCCGGATGAACAACCGTTCGGGCAACAACTCTCGATGCTTGTGTGGTCGGACCCGATCCATGTCGGCAATCAGTACGATGAACGCTTTACGCAGATCGGATCGTCGCTCATTCAAATGCCGATTCGAATCATACCGCCGAAGCCGGGTTCCGACTTCATCATCCCGACCTCCTTCATTCGAACCGATGCGGTCGATATCTCCGGCGCGTTTTCAACGGTGTTCAATGTTCGAACCGGTGAATGGTTGCCGGAACTGACCAAGCCCACCGAGGCAGTCTTGATCTACCGATTTCCACGGGAACTCGGCAACATGACGCTTCGTCGCGTTGACTTGGACGCACAGGTCAGTGCTCCGGGCCGCAACCTGCGAGTCAAGAGCTTTCAAGACGGAAATTGGAAGACGGTGGTGGAACGTCGATCTCCGATCGGCCGTTACCAGTGGACCATTGAGGATGCCGACGCACTCCGCCTGGAACCGGACGGCAGTCTACGACTCGTCGTTCAAATCACCGAGTCCGAAAACGTGGAATCGATGCGTGCCGATCAATTGGATGCCCGGGCCATCGCCGGCGACAGCACCACGTGGAAGATCGACTTCCTGCATCTCACCGCGACCGGCGCGATCGAGAACGAACCAGAAACCAACTCACAGCAAGGCGAATGATCGTGGCGGAAGCAGAAGCGGTTGTCGAAACCAAAGAATTGACCAAACGGTATGACGAGTTCACGGCGCTCGATTCGCTGTCGATCACCGTTCGCCGCGGCCAGATCCTCGGTTTCATCGGGCCAAACGGGGCCGGCAAGACGACCACCATCCGGATTCTCGTCGGACTGCTCAAGCCGACCAGCGGTTCGGCACGCATCGGTGGTGCGGACTGCTTGACGGAGTCGCGTAAGATCAAGCAGTTGGTCGGCTACATGCCGGACGACTTTGGCAAATACAACAACATGCGGGTTGCCGAGTACCTCGACTTCTTTGGTGCCGCGTACGCCATCGGCAGGCGTGAACGGACCAAGCGGATCGACGAAGTCTTGGAGATCGCCGGCGCGACCTACATGAAAGACCTTTTCGTCGATGCGCTCAGCCGCGGGATGCAGCAACGTGTCGCGATCGCCCGCACGTTGATGCACGATCCCCAAGTGCTGATCTTGGACGAACCGGCGAACGGCCTTGACCCGCAGGCCCGAATCGATATGCGTTCGATGTTGCTGCGTTTGGCCGAGATGGGAAAGACGTTGATCGTGACCAGCCACATCCTTCCGGAATTGGCGCGTGTCTGTGACATGGTTGCGATGATCACCAAGGGGAAACTTCGTGCCTTCGGCACGCTCGACGAGATCATGCGGGATATCCAGCAGCGGCGAACATTCGAGATCCAACTGGTCGAGAACGAGCAGGTCGGACGCGTCGTGACGTCCGTCGAAGGGTGGCTCAAGGAAGCGGATCAAGAAGTGGACGTTCGCGCGGCGGAGGCCGAGACAATGGTCCGGTTTACGACGAATCTGAATGATCCCGAGCTCACGCCGCTGCTATCGCACTTGGTCAGCGGCGGCGAAGCGATCGCTCAGTTCCGCGAAGTCCCGACCGACTTGGAAGATGCGTTCCTTTCGGTCGCTAACGAGGCCCGACCAAGGGCATCGGCGGCGGTGAAGGCAGCGGCCGACGAAAGCGAGGTGGCGGCGTCATGAGCGGCCCACTGAACCCACTCGTCCGGCGCGAGTTCTTTGGCATTCTCCGGTCACCCAAGGCTTTCGGAACACTCCTGGCTCTGACGGTTGTGTTCTCTCTTGCGGTGTTGATGCGATGGCCCGCCGATGGGACCGTCGATCTCAGCGGTGTTCAATCGCTGGAGGTGTTTCGAGTTTTCGGCTACGGGTTGCTCGCTGGAATTGTCTTTTTGGTCCCCGCTTTCCCGGCGACTTCGATTGTCAACGAGAAGACCAATGGGACGCTCGCGTTGCTGCTCAATTCGCCACTCACACCCCTCTCGATCTACTTCGGCAAGCTCGCCGGAATTCTCTTGTTCGCGTTCTTGGTGTTGCTTTCCAGTCTCCCTGCCGCGGCGGCATGTTACGCGATGGGCGGGATCGATTTCTTCGGCGGATTGGGACTCCTGTACCTGGTTCTCGCGCTGCTGATCTTCCAGTACGCCACACTCGCGTTGTTCGTCAGCAGTTTCGCTCAATCAGCCGATGCGGCCGTTCGACTGACCTACACGATTGTGCTTTCGTTGCTGTTACTGACGCTCGTCCCGCAAGCGTTCTTTCCGGGCGATCAAGGTTCGATCGGGCAAGCCGCGACATGGCTCAGTTCGCTCTCACCGATTCCGGTCATGATGCAACTGATGGGACACGGGAGTTTCAGTTCCCGCGGTTTGATGGAGACACCCAGTTCGACCGCGTTCTTGTTCATCACGATTGTGAGCGGCTTTGTCTTCGCGGCGACAACGATTTCGAGATTGAACTACCGCATTTTTGATCGCTCGAAGTCTCAGGGCGTGATCACCGACGATCTCGGGTTGACGTCACGAATCGTTCGTCGATTGACGTACATCGTTGATCCGCAGCGGCGCAAGGCTGGCATTCCGTGGTTCCTCAACCCGGTGATGGTCAAGGAGTTTCGATGCCGCAAGTTCGGTCGTTCGCAGTGGCTGTTTCGACTCGTCTCCATCTGCGCCGTGATTTCGGTTGTCCTGATCTTTGCAGCGGCGACGAGCGTGACGGCTTGGGGTGTCGAAGCGATCGGCGGACTCCTGGTCGTGCTCCAAGTGATCTTGGTCGTCGTCATGACACCGAGTCTGGCATCGGGCTTGATCAGCGGTGAGCGCGATGGCGGCGGCTGGGAACTGCTGCGACTGACACCGCTTTCGGCGGCAAAGATCGTCCGAGGCAAATTGCTGAGTGTTTTATGGACGCTCTTGCTTGTGCTGATGGCGACGATCCCCGGTTATCTCGTGATGATTTACATCCGTCCGCAAATGTCTTATCAGGTTCAGATCGTGTTGATCTGCTTGGCCTGGACGGTCATTTATACGCTGGCTATCAGCAGCGCCATGGGCAGCCTCTTTCGTTCGACAGCCGTTGCGACCTCGGTCACTTACGTCACGGTGATGTTGCTTTTTCTTGCGCCGATGTTGGTTTGGTTTGGCCGCGATGCACCGTTTGGACACTCGGTGGTTGAAAACGCTTTGTCGGTGACCCCGGTCGGGGCGGCGCTGAGCATCATCGAAACGCCGGGCTTTGAAGACTACAACTTGCTGCCGACGGCATGGATCGTTGCCGGTACTGTCTCGCTATTCATGTTCTCGCTCTTTGGGTTTCAAGTATGGCGTCTCACGCGACCCGTCTAAGTGCAGTGCCGTTCTTCATCCTTGCGGCACTCTTTGCAGTGCCGGCCGGCGGCCAAGAAGAGATCCCGGCGGTCGACGTCGTCGATTTGGTAATGTACGACGACCCGAGGTTCGAGTACCCCGAGTCCCGCTACGAGATTCCGCAGGACCCGATCCGGGTTTGGACAAAGGCGCTTGACCGCACCGAGGACTCCGAACTCTTGCGGGCCACAATTGACTCGATCGTGATCGCTGATCAGCTCACGATGGAGGGCTTGGACGTTTTCATTCCCCGTCTCGTCGAGTTGCTCGAAACGGAAGACCTAGAGCACTCCGTCCGTCGATCGGCCGCGGCCGCGTTGATTCGGCTGAATGCGCGTGATCAAGCGAAGATCTTGGCGGAGCAAGCAACTCAATTCGGCGAGTCGCTCTCGGAGTTGGTGGAACCAGCGCTCGCGGTCTGGAAACATGATCCGATGGAGGCAGTTTGGCTGCAACGACTTGATCGCGCGGAAGCAGGGCGAAGGGCACTGATCCGCGCGATGCGCGGGTTGGGAGAACTGCAGTCTACCAAGTCGGTCGCATCGCTCGTCGGGTTTGTCGAGAATTCGTCGGCCGCACAGGGTGTCAGGCTCGCGGCGGCTCGTGCGTTGGGGCATGTCCGGTCGCCGGAGCAACTCGCGCTTGCCGACCGTCTTATCGCCGTCGCAAAGGCAGACGTTCTGAGCGGGATCATGGCGGTCGCTGTACTCGATCAGCGCGACGACGCCGAAACCATCGCAACACTCAAACTCCTCGTCGCTTCGGAAAGTTCGACGGTGCAAGCCGAGGCCTTGCGCGCGCTTTATGAAATTGACCCGCTGTTGCCGATTGAATTCGTCGACGCCGTGATCGAGAGTCCCGACGTCAACGTTCGGTGGCCGGTCGCTCGTTCGATGGTCCGCTCCCACGACGATAAGTGGATCGAGTCGTTGGCAATGTTGCTCAATGACGTCAATCCATCGTTGCGGAGCGAGGTGGCGGCGTCATTGGTTTATCTTGCCAACGAGCATGATCTGCGTGACGAAGTGATCGCGGAGTCGAGCCGTGTCCTTGCGAAAGAGGAGTGGCGGGGTTGCGAGCAGGCGGGAATCGTTTTGGTCAATCTCGAGGAGAAATCGATCAGCGATCGACTGGTGCAATTGATGGAGCACCCGCGAGGCGAGGTGCAGGTCACCGCCGGCTGGGGGCTGCGGCGATTCGCGTTGGAGCAGCACTTGCCAGCAATGCTGCGACGTGCCGAGGCAATTTACGCGGGATTCAGAAGCAAAGAGCTGACCGTTACGACGCCCGGCGCGGAAGGCTTGATCACTCAACTGTTCATGGCGTTCGGCAAAATGCGTTTTCAAGAGGCCGACGGCTTGATTCGCAAGTATCTGCCCAAAGACTTTTCACTCGGCGACAACTCGCGGACGGCCGCGGCGTGGGCCATCGGTTTTCTGCATGAAGGCAAGGCGACCCCCGACGTCACGCAAACGTTGGTCGGGCGTTTGAACGACGTCGTCAGTTTGTTTCCGGAGATCGGTAGCGTGCGAGGGATGGCCGCGATCAGCCTCGCGCGGATGAACAGCGAATCCGCGATCCCCGATCTACGCAAATTCATGATCGGCGATGGTGCGATGGCCGATCAGGCTTGTGGCTGGGCAGTCGAACAGATGACCGGTGACCCGAAGCCGCCGGTCCGCAAAGGTCCACTCTCGAAATACAACAAGTGGTTCCTCGCGCCACTAAAGCCCGCCGAAGAGCAATAGCGGGTGAGATGCTCGCGTTTCGAGGGCCGACGAATGGCCAGCGGATTGGATCAGGTCATGGACGCTCGGCCCCAAAGCGTCCTAGTCGATACCTTGGCGAATTTCGATGCCCGGTGCTGCTTGAAGACGGTAGAGTCGAAACGCGAAATGGCTCGCCACGCTGACGAGCCCCAAGATCGCGAGCATCAGCTTCCAGTCGACGCGCTGTGGAAACGAAAAACTTGGAAGTGATCGTCGGCGTGTCGGTTTGCGAAATCGGATCTCGTTAACGGTTTGCCGCTTCGGCGACCGGCGATCAACTATGGGTTCGTCGGTACTCTTGGTCGTCGCCACCTCGTCGCGCTTCGCTGGAGCGCGGTGTAGGTGCGGCGAGTTCTCCTCAGCCGTTTCGACACTGAGCGAAGAGTTCTCATTCGGTGAAATCTCGGTGATTGCTTGACGCGCATGCGTGTCTTGCCGAGGCCGCTCTTCAACGCACAGACAAACACGAAACGTCAAGTCGCCGACTCGGAGCACGTCGTCGTGACGAAGGTGCCGCCACACGTGCGGCTCCAGGCGTTCGTTGTTGACGTACGTGCCCCAAGAACTGCGCAGATCGAAGACGCCGAATCCGTCCTCGTTGTGCAATAGGAGGCAGTGTCGTCGACTCACTGAGCGACTTTCGGGGCGGATTTGGCATTCCTGATGACGTCCGACCAGGTAATACCCCGCCTTGATCGGCGCGATCGTGCCGACGAGCGGACCGTTGTGAACGATCAGTTGGACAAGCATCAAGGTTGCCTCGACTCCGGCAACGAATCCACGGGCAATCCCTGATTTTACCCGATCGGCCGGCGATCGCCTCGTGGGTATCCACCGACTATCAGCACTTCCGCAGATCGGCGAGGGCTCTTCGCCACGCGGGAAAATCCGACGTCGCCGCTGGTCCTTGGTTATGATCCTCACCTACCAGAAATGACCGGATCCAGGCTCTCGATTGGAGAGCCGACGACGCCTGACAAATGGAAAGCTGCGAGATGGGTAGGTACCAAATGAAGCGCCATCGAGTCCAACGCAGGAGGCTGAATTGCGAAGCGTTGGAACGTCGCGAGATGTTGGCGGGCGACGTGCTGACGTTTGTTTTGGACTTCAAGGAGAGTACCCAGCCTGACACAGTCGACGATCTCGGGAACGTCATTTCTGATTTCGAAGTCACCTCGTTCGGATTCACCACCGCCGATTTCGATGTCTTGGCGGAAGCGATTCTCCGACGCGTCCAAGACGATTTCTTTGATGAATTGATCGGAACGGCGGCGGGACCGGTCGGCAGTGATCTGGCACTGGACTTTGTGATCGGCGATATCGGAACCGCGCCCGCGGGAGTGACCGAATTCTATTACGTCCACATTGGCACGGAACTGAGTGCTCTGAACCCCAGCAATACGTTTGGCGCTGCCGTTCCAAATGGCGTCCGCGATGCTTCCGGCGTCGGCCCGGCGGCAACGGTCGACATTGGTGATGTGGTCGGCTCCGTTTTCACGGACAAACTCAATGCTTTGACCGGGTTGACGCCGCCGGACGCATTAACGGGAGGGCGATTCACTCAGACAACCAATGCAATCGCGGCGCTCATCTCGGAACAAGTCGGCCGCACGCTCTCCTTGATATCCGTGTCGAAGGTGGACTCCGTCCAACCAACAGTGGGTGTCGCGCCGATCATGGCCACCCCAACGCTTGCCAATCTCGAATTGATCACCGACCGCGAGTTTTCGATCTCGGCGGTGGACGACGGCGTTGCGATGACCACGCAGGAGCAAATCCAGCAGCTCGTCGATGCGGTTGGAATCGACGCCCTTCCAGCCGGCACGATCAGCGGCACGGTGTACAGCGATGTCAACGAGAATGGCAGCCGCGACAGCGGAGAAGTCGGCATCGGGGATGTGATCGTCTTTGCCGACTATGACAACGACACCCAGTTAGACGCGGGAGAACCGTTTGTATCGACCAACGCCGACGGAGAGTACACCCTGACGGGCGTCTTGCGCGACAGTGTGCCAGTGCGTCAATTCAATGCTCAGAACATTCATCCGAGCGGTCGCGAGGAGACTTCGATCGTGTTCACCGAGTTTTCGGAACAGTCACCGGACTTTATCGAGTTGCAAAACGTAAGCGGCGAAACCATCGACACGAGTGGTTGGTTCATCGCCGCGAACGACGGTTTTGATTCCAACGCGATTATCAACTCGACAAGCTCGGTTACGTTTAGTCTTCCGGACTCGCTCGCGCCGGCGGAACTCCTGACCGTCACTGACGACTCGTCCGATCCCAATTTCTGGGGGGTCAACCTCAATTTTGTCACCGGGACTGGCGGATGGTTTTTGCTGGTGGATGACGAAGGAAACGTGCGTGACTCTTTCTTCGCGGGCTTTGGTGCTGAGGAGATTGCGACATTCAATGTCACGATCAATGGGCAAACCTTCACGGCCGCTGACTTGGAGTGGCAGGGTGACGGAATCAGCTACACCACCGAGTCAAGCGTTTCGTATCAACGTGTCGGACGGGGCGACACCAACACGGCGAAAGACTTTGTGTTGCAAGCGGTGTCTGAGAATACGCTCAACCAAGGTCTCGATCCTGATTTTGGACGGGGAAGCGGTGCCCGTGTGGTCCGGGCTGTCAGCGGCAATGACGTGGTCAACGTCGACCTTGGCAATTTCATCCCCGGGTCCGACGAGTTCACTTTCTTCACCGCAATCACGTCCGGCGGCGAGCGTGAACTCCACCGGACCGACGGCACCGACTCGGGGACGTCCTTGGTGAGGAACCTGTCGGGGTCCGTTTCTTCCAGCCCCGACGGCTTGGTTTGGAATGGCCAAACACTCTTCTTCTCGGCGGTCACCAACAGCGGCCAGCGCGAACTGTATTCCAGCGATGGGACTTTCCCCGGCACGGGGCTCGTACGTGATTTGAGCGGAACGACGAGCAGTGATCCGCAAGAGTTGACGGTGATGAACGGCACCGTGTTTTTTACGGCCGTTCGCTCCAACGGCCAACGGGAGCTGTTTCGCAGCGACGGGAGTTTCTCGACAACATCGTTGGTGCGCGATCTTTCGGGCACCACCAGTTCCGAGCCCCAGGACCTCACGGTGATCGGCGAGGAGTTGTACTTCACGGCGATTACCAGTACTGGCCAGCGAGAATTATTCGTGACCGACGGAACTTTTTCGGGCACCCGTCTCGTTCGCGATCTCGCCGGGGCGACAAGTTCTGACCCGGACGCGTTGACGGATTTCAACGGCGAGCTGTACTTCACCGCGCTGCAGTCCAACGGACAGCGCGAACTCTACAAGAGCGACGGCACCTTTTCCGGGACTGGGCTTGCCGTGAACGTCAACGGCGCGATCAGTGGTGATCCCGAAGATCTTTCCGTCGCGGGGCAGGGCTTGTACTTCACCGCGACCGTTGGCACCGACCGAGAGTTGTATTTCACGGACGGGACGTCGAGCGGGACGTTCGTGGTCGTGGACCTGGCTGCCAACGGCAACCCGTCGGACTTGACCGTGATCAGCAATACGCTGTATTTCGTTGGCCGAATCGGTGGCGGTGACCGAGAGCTATACATCGCCAATCAAAATGGAACCCGTGTGAAGCTTGTCCGCGATTTGTCGGGCGATGTCTCCGGGACGCCCCAGCAGTTGACGCCATTGGGAGACAAGTTGATCTTCACGGCCAGGCGTGGCGATGACAATCGCGAGCTGTTTATCAGCGATGGAACGTTTACCGGCACCAGTTTGGTACGCGACCTCTCAGGAACCACCAGCAGCGTCCCGAAAGAGCTGGCCTCGATCGGCGGCAGGGTTGTTTTCTCGGCGACGCGTGCCAACGGCGAGCGGGAAGTCTTTCAAAGCAATGGCACTCGAATCGGGACCACGTTCGTCACCAATCTGTCAGGCGCGGTCAGCTCCAATCCAGAAGACTTCACACCCGCGCCACTCGTTGAGTCGTTCACCCACAGCGCGAACGCGGCACCGGTTTCCGCCAACGAGTCGATTCAGCTCAGCCAACCACTCCTGGATGTCAATCAGGACGGGGCATTCACGGTCCGTGATGTCCTGTTCTTGATCAACGAGTTGGGACGCGCCCATCACGTCGAGGGCGAGCCAGTCGGTGACGTGACCGGTGATGGTTTGCTCACCGCTCGAGATGCCTTGTTCCTGATCAACCGACTGTCGGAGCAGGCCAACGTCGAAAACAGGACGGAGTCCGATGGTCAGCAACTCGCGTCCGATCGAGTCGGTCCCGGGTCATTCGATGAATCCGTTGACGATCACTTTTCGGACGGGCCGCTGCTGTTGTTCTGACGAATGGGCTGCGTTTCTTGGCTGGGAGCGGCCGGATCGGTCATCTCTGGCTCGTCCCCGCGGGACTTGCGCCGAGGCCGCACGCGTCCCTGCTTTTCCCACATCGCTTGACGCTCCGCGAACCGCTGACGCTGTTCGTCGGTGATCTTGCCTTTACACTGCGGACAATGCACCCCTGGTTCAAAGTCCGCATGTTGCTGATCTTCGGCGGAGACCGGCCAACCACAGGCGTAGCACATCACGTGATCACCTTCGGAGAGTCCATGGCTTACCGAAACGCGTTGATCGAAAACGAAGCAGTCACCTTGCCAAAGTGACTCCGACTCCGGGACGGTCTCGAGGTATTTCAGGATGCCGCCGCGAAGGTGATACACCTCTTCAAAGCCTTTCTGTTTCAGCAAGGCGGTCGACTTTTCGCATCGGATGCCACCGGTGCAAAACATCGCGACTTTCTTGTGCACCTTTGGATCGAGTTCCTGATCAACGTAGGCCGGAAACTCTCGGAATGACTCGGTGTTCGGGTTAGTGGCACCCGCAAACGTGCCGATCGCGATCTCGTACTCGTTTCGAGTGTCGACCACGATCACGTCGGGGTCGCTGATCAGCGCGTTCCAATCACTCGGATCGACGTAGGTCCCGACGGCTTGATTGGGGTCGATCCCTTCGACACCCATCGTGACAATTTCGCGTTTGAGTCGAACACGACCGCGGCGAAAAGGTTGTTCGCCGCACCTCGATTCTTTGACCTTGAGTTCGCGGAATTCGGGAATGGCACGCAGGTGATCGAGCACCGCGTCAATGGCCTGTCGGGAACCGGCAATGGTCCCGTTGATGCCTTCGTGAGCCAGCAACAACGATCCGCGAACTTGATTGTCCGCGAGGACCCGTTCAAGGTCCGGTCGCAGCGACTCGTGGTCGGCGAGCGCCACGAAGCGGTAGAGCGCCGCAACGACGAACGGGAGTTCGGAATCGTGTGGGGCGCTTGGCATGGGAGTCGTTCGCGGCGGACAGCCGCGAGGTCCGAACGGTTAGATCAACATCCGTAGCGACGCCATTGCGGTCGCGTAATCGGGTTCTTCGGCAACTTCACCGACGAGTTCCATGTGGGCGATTTCACCATCCGCGTTGAGCACATAAACGGCCCGAGCGAGGATCTTCAGTTCTTCGATGGTCAGTCCCCAATCGGTGCCGAACGCGTGGGTTTGGTAGTCGCTGGCGGTGCGCATTTTGATGTCTTCGGCGCCGCAGAATCGAGCCTGCGCGAATGGCAGGTCGCGACTGACGGTAACGGCGTTGACTTTGTCGCCGAGGGCAGCCAGTTCCTCGTTGAACTTCTTGGTCTGCACCGCGCAAACGGGTGTATCGAGGCTCGGCACAACGCTCAGGATCGTTGGTTTTCCCTTTAGATCCGCCAACGTCAGGGCCTGGATTCCGTTGTCGGCGTAGTGAAGCGTGAACTCGGGGGCTGCTGCGCCGACTGACAGCGCTTCGCCTTCAAGAGTCATCGGATTGCCTTTGAATGTGATCGCACCCGGTTGTGCCATGACTAAGTTCCTTTCAATGGTAAGTGTCCGTCCGGGCATCCGCACGACGCGCCGAAGGGGTAGGCTTGTGGCTTCCGCGGGCGGTTTTTCGTTCGCCCAAATCCTGTCAGATTATGAGAGTAGCGCCGCCGGTCCGAAAAGGGGCCGAAAGACGCGATTCCTCCGACTCGGCGAAATCATCATGTCGCTCCGCCAACCAGACGCATCCCGCTTGCCTCGACTCGCGTTTCTACTGCTTGTGTCAGCGTTCTTGCTGACTTGGTCGGGGATACCTCAGAACGTGCGCGCCGCGGACCGGGGTTCCTATCGCAGCGATTCGGACGCTCGATATTTGCATCACATCCATTTGTATGATGCCCGAAATCGCCGTCTCGGGCCTGATTCGACGACGCCGTACTCGCCGATGACGACGTGCGGCCGCTGCCACGATTACGACACGATCTCACACGGTTGGCACTTCAATGCATTTTTGGCGGATTCCGAGGACGGTCGAGAAGGCGAGCCTTGGATCTGGACCGATGCTCGAACGGGAACGCAATTGCCGCTGTCTTATCGTCGTTGGTCCCACGCTTACGACCCGCGCACGATCGGGATGGACCAATGGGACATGTTGAAGCAATTCGGTGGCCGGCTCCCGGGCGGAGGGCTGGGGCATGCCCCGACTCCGGAATCCGCCGAAGTCACTTCGGCCGACACTGACATAACCGACTCAAGCGATAGAGAATCGCTGGACGAACGCTACTCGCGATGGGCACTTTCGGGCTCATTGGAAATCGACTGCCTGGCATGTCATAGCGTCTCGGGCAAGTACGACTTCAACGCGCGGCGTGAACAAATCGAGGACGAGAATTTTGCCTGGGCCCCGACCGCCGCGCTTCGCATCGCGGCACTCAAAGGCAGCGTGTCGCGAATCAAGGATGGAGCCGATCCCGAAGACGAGGCGGTTCAGGCAAAGCTGCCCGCGGTGGCGTACGACGAATCCGTTTTCGCGCCCGACGGGACCGTGTTCGTTGACTTGGTTCGCCAACCGCAAAACAACGCCTGCTACCAGTGTCACAGTCAACGCACGGTGGACGAATCGGGCGTCGAGCCCCGATGGATTCATGACGAAGACGTCCACCTCCGCGCAGGGATGCAGTGCATCGATTGCCATCGAAATGGGATCGACCATCACATCGTGCGAGGCTTCGCGGGCGAGATGCACCCCAGCGATCGATCGATGACAACACTCTCGTGCAAGGGTTGTCACCTTGGCGCAGCAGATAGTCACGGGGGCAAGTTGATGGAGACGACTGACCGCGCCGGACGACTGGGTTCGCCGAAACCTGCGCACGCGGGACTGCCACCGATTCACTTCGAAAAGCTCTCCTGCACGGCTTGTCATGGGGGACCGCTTCCACGTGAAGAGGCGCTCGGCGTGTTGACATCGCTCGCGCATTCGCTCGGCGAAAAGGGGCACCGAAGCGGCGAAGAATTGCCACGGCTGTTCGGCCCCGTCTATGCGAAGCAGCCTGACGACCGCGTTTACCCGCACCGCGTGATGTGGCCCGCGTTTTGGGGTTCGCTCGCCAACGAACAAATCACGCCGCTCGATCCCAATCTGGTTTACGACGCCACGCGAAAGTCACTGCGAGTCCGCAAAGAGTTCACGACGGAAGTGCTAACTCCGAAACTCAGCAGTAAAGAGCTAAAACCGTTGCTTGGTGAGGAACGCTATCGCGTGAAGCCGGAAGAGCGCACCGAGGAAGAAACCCGGAAGGTCGCATCGGCAACGGCCGAAGCGGGGAAAGCACAGTTCAATGAAAAGGTCGCGGCGGCACTGGCGGCGATCGAAGAAGCGTTCGACGTTGAGCAAGCGGTCTACGTTTCCAGTGGCTTTGTGTATGCGAAGAACAAGGCCGGGGACGGTGTCGAAAAGATCGAAGTCGCGGATTCGAAAGCAACCGGAATGATCCGCTGGCCGATGGCTCATAACGTTCGCCCGTCAGGATGGTCGCTCGGGTCCGGCGGATGCACCGAGTGTCACAGTGACGACGGCAAGATATTTGCGAGCACGGTCGCCGCCGTCGGCCCAGGCCCGGATTCAGGCTCCCAAGTCACGATGGCCTCCATTCAAGGCGTTGACGCCAATCAACGCTTAGCTTGGAACGAGCTGTTTCGTGGTCGGGCATCGTTTAAGTACGTGATTGCCGGTTCGCTGCTCTCGCTTGCGGCTCTTTTACTCACGATCTTTGGCGTGGGATTGGGAAGACTGGGACGAAAGGCAAGCTAGTGGCTTGTCCGACCTGACACTTAGTGTCAGCCGGTCGAAAAGGGTGTCAGGAACCAAAAATGCGAAGCAACCTACGGGCCATTTGGTTTTTGGTTCCTGACACCGTTT
>JBCBLJ010000358.1:0-8019 GCA_038520195.1 Planctomycetota bacterium | reverse complement strand
TTGTAGTCGGGGTACTCTTCTTCTCGAAAGGTCGAGCCGGGTGCATCAAACACCATCGCGCCGTATTCGGGCAACTTGCCGGCGAGGATCTTGCCGAACATGATTGCGAACCCGTAAATGGCGTTGGTGTGTAGCCCTGCTGCGGTGGTCAGGTTACCCGGGATCGCGTAGTAGGCACGATAAATGAGAGAGCTGCCGTCGATCAGGATCACCCGCGACTTGGAGCCCTTACGCTTGGGTTTGGCCTTCGCCTTCTTGTCGATCGTTGCCGTCACCGGCGCGTGGTCCGACGGGGCATCCCCGCCTCGCTTTTTTCTCGCTTCGCGGTCGATTTCCGCGCCGATCACCCACGTCGCAACTGACTTTGTCGCGAGCATGTGGTCGATCCGCATGCCCTTGTTGTCGCGAAAATACCCACCGCGGTAGTCCCAGAACGTGAATTGGCCGGGCTCAATGTGCGGTTCAATGACATCCTCCAATCCGAAGTCGATCAACCGTTTCCATTGCTCGTGTTCGAGTGGATGGTAGGTGGGTACGTTCTTGAATTCCCCGACATCCCAAACGTCCGTTTTGAGCGGCGCAATATTCAAGTCGCCGACGATCAAAAGATTGTCGGAGGGCTTGTAGCGGTCAGCGACCCATTGGTTGAGGGCTTCGTAGAACCGGAGCTTGTATTGAAACTTGTCGGATTCCTCCGACTGGCCCTGCGGGCAGTAGAGATTGACGAGTTTGAGGTCTCCGATCTCGCAAGCGATCAAACGCGATTGGCCTTCGTCGCCATCGGGCAATCCGGTGACGACGTTTTTGATCGGTTCCTTGGATGCGATCAAAACGCCGTTCCATTGCTTTTGGCCGTGGATCGCAAGTTGATATCCGCGCTCGGTAAACATCTCCGTCGGGACGTGCTCTTCCTCGAGCTTGAGCTCCTGCAAGCAGAGAACGTCCGGTTCGGTCTCGTCGAGATAGCCCGCGACGAACTTGGCTCGGGCTTTCAAAGAGTTGACGTTCCAGGTCATCAAACGCATGAATTTCTCGCTCCGCAGGCAGCTCTAACACGTGATGGACGCCGCATTCTATCGAATCAACGCACTCTCACCGACGGGGTGGCTCATCCGTCTCGGAAACACGAGGCCCTCATGCCTTCACGGTGACTCCGCCAAATCAAATCTTAAGAACGAACCTCTTGCGATGGATTATCTGCCTCCCACCACAACGTCGGCTTGCGCATTTACCCCCGCCGGCATGCCGTATCCGCTAGAACGTGCGGTCAAAGCCCCATTTTGGTCCCGACGCGAGAGATCGATTTCCGTGAATCAAGAGATTTACCACCGTGCCGCTGAGCTCTTTCTCGAGTTGTCGGCGATGGATGGAGTCGATCGAGAAGCGTGGCTCGAAAGCAAGACGGACAACCCCGAGGTTCGGCAGCTCGTTCTTGAATTGTGTGTCGAGGATGAACGCTATGACGCGGCCGCGAGGAAACAACAGACTGCCGCCGGCCTCGACGCCACGGTGACGAAAGACAGCCCCGATGAATCGACGCTTACGGGGGGCGAGTCCGCGCAGTTGGAGGACTTTGGCGACTACGTGGATCTCATGGAAATCGGCCGCGGTGGTCTCGGTGTGATTTACCGCGCGCATCAACTGAGCCTCAACCGGACGGTCGCGATCAAGATGATCCGGGCCTCCGCCGATGCGTCTCCCGCGCAGCGTCTGCGATTCTGTTTGGAGGCTGAGACGGCCGCCAAACTCGAGCATCCAAACATCGTTCCGATCTACGAGATCGGTTCGCACCTGGAGTGCCCTTTCTTTGCGATGAAATTGATCGAAGGCCCCAACCTTTCGAAATGGTTGCGAGAAGGTGGTCACTCCATTGAAGCCAAAGTCGAGATCTTGATCGCCGTCGCTCGGGCGATTCAACACGCGCACGAAAACGGCGTTTTGCACCGCGACCTGAAACCCGCGAACATTCTCATTGACGCCCAGGACCAACCGCACGTCACAGACTTTGGTTTAGCAAAACAGTGCGAGGTCGAAGCCGGCCTGACCGTGACCGGCCAGATTCTGGGAACCCCCAGTTACATGCCGCCCGAGCAAGCGAGTGCGGACAACAAACAGGTCACCATGGCGGCGGATGTCTACGGTCTCGGTGCCGTGCTCTACGAGTGCCTCACGAAAGAACCGCCGTTTGGCGGTCCCAACGTCTATGCCATCATGCGATCCGTCGTTGAGCTCGAAGCCAGGCCGGCAAATTCACTCAATCCCGAGCTCGATCGAGACCTGAACACGATCTGCATGAAGTGCTTGGAGAAGGAGCCCTCCAAGCGTTATTCAAGCGCCGAAGAGTTTGCACTCGACTTGGAGCGTTGGAAGGAAGGACGCCCCATCTCGGCGCGGCCGGTGGGCATCGTCGAGGGCGTTACGAAGTGGATTCGTCGCAAACCGGCCGCGGCGGGATTACTCGCATCGCTGCTCGCGTTGATTCTTGTACCGACGGCGCTGACGATCGCACTACAGGCTCGCTTCAACCGAGGGCGACGCGCCGATCGAGTCACCGAGCTCGTTGAGATCGTGCGGACTGGCGACACTCTTCGTGTGGTTTCGGTGATCGAAGACCTTGAGCCGATGCGTGATCTGGCGGACGGACTTCTTCGAGAACAAATGGACGCGGCCGACGACGGTTCCAGCGAAAAACTGAACCTTGCCTTGGCACTCCTGCCGAGCGAGCCTTCGGTGGGGAACTACCTGGCGGAGCAACTGGAACGGCTCGGCCGTGATGAGTTTGCCGTTGTCGCGAACGCTCTCTATCGGAACGTCCACGAGTCCGTGTGGTGGAACTTGCTTCAGCACAGCGAGGAACCCACCGTGCGATCGCGAATTGTGACCCGATGGTCGGAACTCGGTGTCGGGCTTCAACCCGTGATCGAACGTCTGTCCGTAGAACGACGAGTTGATGTGCGCCGGGCCCTGATTTATCTCGTTGCCACGCAGAATCCCAAGGGCATCACTTCGTCGGAGAGGCGTTCGGTCGGTGCGTCCTTGCGTGATGCCTACCTGAAGGATCCAGACCCGGGCATCCATGCCGCCTGTCAACTTGCACTATCGCACTTGGGTATCGAACTGCCAACCATCGAGGCGGAGATGGAAACGCCCGATGTTCAAGACCTGGATTCGCAGATCGCCAGCCTCCAGTCGCGGAAGCGGTCGGTCGAAGAAACGCCCGACACCGATCGGCAAGCGTGGGAGGGAACATTAGCGGCTCGCGAAGTCCTTGAGGTCGGCGGAGATCGCGTTCGCTACCAGTTTGATGATTCCGAGTCACGGTTGAAAAACAGTGCAACCGACGGGGTCGCGAAGTCGAGTGGTCCTGGGACCTTGCAATGGGCTCCGGCCTTGGTCGGCAAAGGTGTGAATTTGACAGGCGATGCCACGATTCGCTGCGAGACCGACTTCCGGCCGGACTTTGACCAGCCATTTTCCTACGGCTGCTGGCTGAAACGGATGGTTCGCGACGGTGTCGAAGAAGATGAATACGGGACGGTGATGTCTCGCCTCAAACCGGGCGGCGGAGGCGGCTTTGATCTCTGGATGAATAACGGTTCGCTTTCGGGTCACCTGAGCTCCAAAGACGGGTTTCGCGGTGGGATGGTCAAGGTTGCTGGACGAGATCGACTCCCAACGGACCGATGGTTGCATGTTTTTGTCACGATTGACGGAAGCGGCGAAGCGGCCGGCATGAAACTCTACGTGAACGGCCGCCGGGTTGAGTCGGTGGTTTTGGAGCCACGAGTCTCGTACTCCATACGTGCCGACGCGGACTTTTTTATCGGACAGCGCGCCGGTGACCTCTCACAGGAGTCGACCTACCCGTTTCGCGGCTTGGTGGACGACGTTCGAATGTTCGATCGAGAGCTGTCACCCGAAGAGATCGACGCCATGTATTGGCAAACGGTCACGCAGGTCGCTTCGGTGGCGGCCGAGGATCGCAATGAAGATCAGAGCGAGTTCTTAGCGGACCTTCGAATCAATCAACGGATCGCTGAGATCGACACAAGAATTGCTGAACTCAAACGACGGCGAAGTCAAATCATCTGGCGCGAGGGAATCCGCTGGTACCAGAGCCGAGAGGGTTTGGAATTCTCGGTGATTTACCAGCCAGCCCACTCCGATGGGAAAAACTTTGACTACACCTTCGCAATTGGAATGACGCCCGTCACGGTCAAGCAGTTTCTCACTTTTCGCCCCACCGCAAGCTTCGAGCGATCGCGAATGGACTCCGAGGACGGTCCGATGAACTCGGTCAATCGCCATGACGCGGCGGCCTACTGCAATTGGTTGAGTGAACGAGATGGCCTTCCCGAATCCGAGTGGTGCTACGAGTTGAGTCCCGTCGACGCGGGCGACACCGAGTCGACCGATGAAAGTAGCAGGGTGCAAGCGCAACTCCGAAAAGACTATCGCGACCGGCTCGGTTATCGCCTGCCGATTCTCGAGGAATGGCAATACGCGTGCCGCGCGTGTTCAACCACGCCTCATCACTTTGGCAACGACCATTCGCTTTTCAGTTCGTTTGGCTGGGACAATGGCAACTCGAATGGTCGCATTGCTCCGGTCGCGCGCAAACTACCCAACGATTTTGGCCTCTTCGATGTCCACGGGGGCGTTTGGGAATGGTGTGTCAACGGTGAACGAAACGACGCTCGGCTCACTGGTGGTACGACGTTGCACAACGATGCTTCGACTCTTGTTTGGGACTTGAGCATCAGTCGGAACGAGTGGATTCGCGAGGAAGACGCTGGATTTCGCGTCGTCCGGAGAATGCAGTGACGCTCAGCTCGAGGCGTTCGGAAGTGCCATCGATTTTCGATCAAGCGGGGGCTTGGCCATCCAGCTGGCGCAGCATCCACGCTCGCGCGACGCGCCAATCATTTTTGACCGTCCAATCCGAGACGCCGAGAGACTCCGCAACTTCCTCGATCGTTAAGTCCGCGAAGAAACGCAGTTCGACGACTTTCGCGTGACGTTCGTTGAGTTCGGCGAGTTGATCAAGAAGTGCATCCAACTCGAGAACACTCACATCGGACTCATCGCAAACCACCGCTATTTCATTGTGCAGCGGAATCCGACTACCATCGCCACCGCGTTTCTGAGCCCCGCGACCTCGGGCGTGATTGACGAGTATTCGCCGCATGACCGTCGCCGCGACCGCGAAGAAGTGCGCACGGCTCTGCCACCGAATCCGCGTTCCATCGATCAGTCGTAGGAAAGCTTCATTGACCAGCGCGGTCGGCTGAAGCGTGTGGTCCTTGCGCTCCCGACGCATCACAGCTTCGGCAATTCGTTTGAGCTCTTCGTAAACGCGCGGTACCAAACGATCGGCGGCCTCCGGCGATCGCTCGGCGAGCGCGAGCAGTATTTCGGTTGTCTCAGCGATTTCGCCGGCTGGGTCGCTCGCCATCCCAATATTCCGCCTTCGACACGGACACGCGCCACTCTAGCGCGGTGACGCACGAGAGTCTACGTGCTCTCCGCGTTGGCAACACTCGGGCATTCAAAAAACAACCGTTGGGCGAGCCGGTCCTCGCGAAGTTCTTTTTGAGATCAGCGGCGTTCAAACTAAGATGCCGAAGCCCGATGCTTTGCGCCACAACGGAGAAATGCCCGTGAGAATTCTCTACGGACTCGCGCTGACTCTCATTTGCTCGATCGCCAACGCCGCGATCACCGATTTCTCGACGTGGACTCTGGTTGAGGATCCGCCGAACGCGAATTTTTCAGCAACTCAGACCGCCGCCAGTGCGACACTCAGCGCCGGCGGTCCGATCCCCGCGGGCGTCGACATCGGATTTCAGAGCGTCAATGGAACGACGGTTGCGAGTTCGACGGGCGGATACTTCTTTGACCCATCCACGGATTTTTCGATCGCGATCGACTACGACTGGACGTTTAATTCTGGTGCCGGCGTCCTCGGGCTCGGTTTCGGAATCGGCGAAGATAGCGACGGCATGAACAGCGCCGGCGTTGCGATGGCGACGTCCAACGGGTCTCCCTTTCTGACATTCGGCGGTGCCGCTCGCGTCAACGATAATGACCAGGCGCCCCTGGTGCTTGGAACCGCCACTTCCACGCTGTCTGGCAGTCTTTTCGTGAGTTACGAGGCTGCAAGCGGCGACGTTCTTCTCGGAGCCGCGACGACGACCGGAGCAGCGTCGCCGACGGTGGCAGGAACTTACTCGGGCATTCAAAATCAATGGAATAACGAAGCGCTGCTGGCGTCCTTTTTCATTCGTAGCGATGGACCGGCCGGTGCCCAGTGGCTGGGCGGCGATGCCGATGCGGTGTTCAGCAACTTTCGCGTCTTGAGCGGCTCCGCGGTCGCTATTCCGGAACCATCGTCTTCGGTCGCACTCGGTTTGGTCGGTGTTTGGGTGTTGATTCGTCGTCGGCGTTGACGCACTCTCATCGCGCACGAAAGCGGACCTCCATCTTCGCTCACCTGCACTCATCAGAGCCGCGTCGGAGATGGAAAGCGGAAAGCGAAGGTCGCCCGGGTGCGAAGTAGCGAGAGTTGCCGACGAGGGTTCGCGTAGCTCAAAAGCTCATTTCGGGCGACGAAGGATTCGATTCATGAGACTTGGCCAAAGTCGGTCGCCAACGACCAAAAGCTTCCCACCGAGACTCAAGATCGCCTCATCCTGACGACGCTCGATCGCTCGTAGGGTCGACTTCGCGACTCGTTCCGGCGACCAACTCCCGACGCTTCGAGAAGAGGAACCATCGGCGGTCTCCACGAGCGAATCAAAGAACTCACTACGCGTCGTGCTAGGGCTGACAAGCGTGACCTGAACCGAAGTCCGCGCGAGTTCGGCTCTCAACGAGTCGCTCCAGCCGTGCATCGCGAATTTGCTCGCGCAGTATTCCGACTTGTCGGCCACCGCACGGTGGCCGAGCACGCTCGACACGTTGCAGATCACCGCGTTGGATGCGGATTTCAAACTTGGGAGTAATCTTCGCGTGAGTTCAACCGGCGCGAAGAAGTTCACCTCAAAGACGTGACGAAGCCTCTCAGCGGAAGCCTCCTCAAACGCCCCGATGGCTCCGACACCTGCGTTGTTGACGAGTAAGTCGAGGACTCCACCTTGGTCGATCACCGCGTTCGCGACGAGGTCGCGGGTCGCGGGATCCGTGATGTCACCAACAACCGGTCGAAAGAGCGGCTGCGACTGCGATGTCTCCAAACGACCAAGCTTCTCAAGGCGATCAGCGCGTCGCGCGACGGCGATGACTCGACACTCCGCGGCGAGCAACAACTCGCAAAGACAGTATCCGATTCCACTGCTCGCGCCCGTCACGACCGCCAGCGCTCCAACGGGTTTCCAACGCGGCATCAGGCCACGTCGGTCGCGACGATGGGATCTGTGGCGGGAGTGTCGGTCGATGTCGTTGCCGACGATCCAGCCTCTGTGGCGGCGCCGGTCGGGCGGAAACTCACAGCGGACCGGTGAATCGGGCCCATCGCACCCGCGGGTAGCTTGGCGCGGATGTGCACCACCGTCTCCTCAAATCGCTGCGACAGAATCTCGCCTTTCGCCGCGAGGTACGCCAGGAGCCGACCGTCACCCGGGTCGACC
Organism: Planctomycetota bacterium; assembly: GCA_038520195.1. Taxonomy (GTDB): domain Bacteria; phylum Planctomycetota; class Planctomycetia; order Pirellulales; family Pirellulaceae; genus Stieleria. The sequence goes on along the minus strand of JBCBLJ010000358.1, from coordinate 391 downwards.
TCGATTTCCAGGTCCAAGAATTCGCGTCCGAGGGCTTCGCCAACCGCGTCGGTCAGCATCTCGAATCCCTTGCATCCCTTTGCACTCACGGGAATCGCATTGGGGTAGCGATCCAGCACTCGGTTGAGCACTGCCGGCGAACGAATCGCATCGATCTTGTTGAGCACAAGGAGGGTGTTCTTCTCTTTGATGCCGAGTTCGCTGAGCACTTTGTAGACCGCGCTGATCTGTCCAAAGACATCGGGGTTGCTCGCGTCAGCAACGTGCAAGAGCAGGTCCGCTTGTCGAGTCTCTTCAAGCGTTGATTTAAAGCTTGCGACCAGAGAGTGGGGGAGGTCTCGAATGAATCCGACGGTATCGCTCAGCAACACCGTTCCCCAGTTGGGCAAGT
>JBCBLJ010001030.1:0-2425 GCA_038520195.1 Planctomycetota bacterium | reverse complement strand
TCAAGCTGATTCCGAGGCTGGCTAAGCTTCGCCGCGGGGCTCGGGTCGTCTCCTACGGGATCGACATTCCGGACCAATGCACAACTCGACATTCGGCCGATGGTCACACGCTGTTTCTGTGGACCGTTGGCGATGCAGAGCCAGCGGTGAGCGAAGTTCCAAGCTGGCTACGGGGGTCGTGATGCGCCTGCTCGCTATTGGATTGCTGTTGGGGCTGCTCGTTGGTGGGTGCGGAAGCGCTCACGCGCAGATCTCTGTCGAATCGATCAAGCAGGTTTGCGTAATCAAACCGGCCGAGAAGATCGAGACGGAAGGCAGTTTGTGGGTGGTTCCTGCGGATGCCGAGTTGACGATGACGCCGGCGGCGATTGTGCGTCTGAGCGGATTGGACGGATACCAGGTGACCTCCAAACCGATTGTCTTGGATCCGAATCAATCGCCGAGCGTGAGCGGTTTGGACCGATCGACGTGGCTCGTGTCTGGGGCGTCACGGGTGTTTCTGAACGTGACCGCGATCGACTTTGAGCGTGGTCTGTTCGAAAGCGAAGTGATCACCGTTGAGGTTTCGAAGCCGGAACCCGAGCCAGAGCCAGATGGTGACTCCGATGATGATTCGGAAGGCGACTCTGACACCGATCCCGATGGAGACACGCCGTTGGTCGCCAAATCGGTCGTCTTCATCGAAGAGACGCTTGACCGCGGGAAGCACCCCGAGAAGACGGACGCCATTCAGAAGTCTCGCGACGCGATCAAGGAAATGGGGCTCGACTACCAGGTGATCGACGACGACGAGCCCGACCCACGATGGCAAGCGTTTATCGACCGAGTCAAACCACGCCCAGCGATGGTGATCGTCGAGAGTGTTGAGTCAATCCGTGTTTTCGAGGTCCCGACGTCAGCTGACGAAATCGAAACGACCATCCGGAGGAATATCGTTCGATGAGCGATTGCAAAATTGTCGAAAGGGACGGGCTCGAGTTAGTTGAGTTTGACGAGCACGCACACGGGCTTGGCCTTCAAGTCCCGGAAAAGCTCACCCTAGCGTTCCCGCCGTTGGAGTCGCGGGTTCCGTTGCTGTCGTGGGCGAAGATCCGCAGCATTGTCGAATCGCAAGACTTTGACTTTGGCCGCGTGCTGTTTGATAGCTCGTGGATCACGAATCAAAACGGCTACGGTTCGTGCGCCGGATATGGCGCTGCCAGTGCTCTGGCCAAAGCTCGCGTGATTAACGGTCAGTCACGCGTTGACCTGAGTGGCGACTACCAATACAGCCGGGTCAATGGTGGTCGCGATCGCGGGTCGATGTTGGATGACAACATGAAGTCGCTGGTCGAAAACGGATGCTGCACGGCTGAAACAGTTCCGCTCGGCGGCATCTATCCACGCAAATACAACAAAGCCAAGGCTGACACCGAGGCCAGGCGATTCAAGGCTCTCGATGCCTACGCCATCACCGGCGAGCAATCCATGGCGACGGCTCTCGCGCTGCAGATGCCGGTCGTCGTAGCAATCCATGTCGACCGCAATTGGCGGAACTTCGATCGCGACGACGTGCTTGCGCCTTCACGCGGGCCCGGTAACCACTGCGAACACGTCGACGACATCAAGTGGTCCTCCCGCCGCGGTTGCTTCCTATACCGCAAGGCGACCTCTCACGGCCGCAACTACAGCGGCGACGGCTATTGCTGGACTACGTGGAACGACCATTACAAGACCCCGTCGCGCTACCACATGTTCTATGCGGTGCCGGCGGGAATTCAGGACCCGGAAGCCGACATCCTTCGAAACTGAGGAAACCAATGCCAACGATGCAAACCGAAGAACATCAATTCAACGCGGCGCAGGTGCTCAAAGCTCAACCCGATATGGTCAGTCTGCGGACGGCGCTTCAGCTCGCTTACGAAGGCGAGTTTGATGACCAGCTGTCTCGCCGCAATCGTCGGAATGCTCGTACGCTTCAGCGTCGACAGAATCGCGCGGCACGTCGCGGGAAGGAAGAAGAGTTTTTCGAAGAGCTGCTCGTTGCGATGGAGGGCGACCCGCAATGCTGCCAAGTCATGCCGGCGGTCGCGCTGAGTGCGGACTTCGACCAAGACACGCCGCTGGGGCTGAGTTCGGCCGGGCTCTTCGAGCTGATCGATGGACTGCTCGAGCGGATGCCGCAAATCATCGAAGCCATCAAGCTGATCATGCAGCTGTTCGCGTAGGGCCATCGTCATGAGCAAGAACGAATACCCACGCGATGGTCGCAGTGCCAGCAGCAGCCCCGGACTTTGGACCGAGCTATTGAGCTGCGCGCCGAACTGGTTCCCATGGGAGTGGTTCACGCCAAGCCTCAATGGACCGTTTGATCGTTGGGTGAGCTCGTATGTGCTTCGCTGGCCGCGATCGGTCGGGGCTTGGTTTTTGCAGTTGATGTTTGGAC
>JBCBLJ010000768.1:0-4058 GCA_038520195.1 Planctomycetota bacterium | reverse complement strand
GCGCTCTTCAAGTGGCTCGCGATTAGGAACGCCGACGAAACGCCCACGAGATACATCATCCCGATGCGTTTGTGGTCGAGCGTGAACGCCCAACTCAAGAATCCCTTGGAGTTGGTGAGGTAGTTCTCCTTCTCCGTCGGAAAACCTGGATCTTTGACTTCGTAACCTGCCGGCACTGCGGACATTATCAAACCTCGATTGGAACGTCATTCGGCCCGAGGACCGTCTGAATGTGCTCGCTTGTCTGTCGTGATGATTACTCTTCGGCCACGCCATCGGGCGTTTCAGCCGCTGCGTCACCGAGACTCTTAATGAATTCAACCAAACAATAAATATCGTCGTCGCTTAGTTGCCCTTTGTAGCTGGGCATGACAGGTTGATAGCCCGCCGCGATCTTTGCTTTCGGATACAGGATCGACTCGCGAAGATAATTCTCGTCCACGGGAACCGGGTCGCCGTTGGTGAGTTCTCGCATGGTTCCGTAAGCCCCTTTGTACGTTGGGCCAACAACCTTCGAGCCATCCACCGAGTGGCAACTCTTGCAGCCACGTCGCTCGTACAACTTCGCACCGTACACATCGGGTGCTTCGCCCTCCGGTCGAACACTGTACTCCTTGATCCAGGCGTCGAGTTCTTCCTGGGTCTCGTGGACGACGACGACAGTCTGCATCTCCGAGTGACTGCGACCGCAATATTCGGTGCAGTAAAGGTCATAGAAGCGGTAACCGTCAGGCGTGAACTGATGCTTGTCGTAGTCCCAAGTACGCCCCTTGTTCCACTCGGTCGCGGCGGCGAGCTCTTCCTCGCTCACCTTCTCACTCGCGATCGTCGCGTTAAACCACATGTAGTTGTAGCGTCCCGGCACGATGTCCTTTTTAACGCGGAAGGCCGGGATATAGAGGCTGTGAATGACATCCTCGCTCGTCATCGTGAGCTTGGTCGGCTCATCAACGAGCACGTGAAGCTCAGGGTGCATCACGCCGCCTCCGTAGTCCATCGTCCAACCCCATCGGAATGCCTTCACGTTCACCGTGTAAGCACCTTCTGGGATCGAACGGTGATCGAGATAGCCCTGGGCCCCCCAGTAGAACATCACGACGAGAATGAACGCTGGTCCAATGGACCAAATCAGTTCGACCGTGGTGTTATGATCGGTCTGGCTATCGGCTGGCTGGCCGTTGGGCTTCTTATACTTTGCTGAGAACCAGAACAGTGCGCCTGCAATTCCGATGAAAAAGATCAAGCAAATGACGCTGATGAAGTAAAACATCCAATCCGAGCTCGCCGAGAACGTCGATGCCGACTCGGGAAACATCGAGAGCTTGCTTTTGGTGTAGTCGCCTAACAATGACATTGAGCTAGCCATGTTCAAAGTTCTTCGGACGGGTCTTGTATTTGTTCGTCCCCGAGTTCGCTCGGAGGGGAGCCTTCTTTCTCAGGGCTCGCCGATTTCATTTCTTCGCTGACCGGGGCACCTTTGCGACCGGCCCAATACGGAACCAGTGCAACGAGCATCGCGCCGATAAAGCCGAGTCCGCAAAGACGCATGATTCTCCATGCGTGCGGAGTGTATGAATTCGAGTCGGGGTCGTAGCTGTAGCACCAGAGGATGAACTGATCGACAGCCGTTCCCACATTGCCCTCACCGGCCTCAACCAACGCGAGCTTGAGTTGCTCAGGCGGGAAGTCGATGGAAAGCGAATATCGAGTGATGACTCCCGTCGGCGACACAAAGGCAAGCATCGCGGGGTGGTTGTATTGTTTGTTGGCCGCGTCGTAGCGGTAACGGAAACCCAGCTTGTCGGTGAGCTTCGTGATGATCGGTTGCTTGGCCGTTGCGAAGGTCCATCCATTGGCGGCGCCAGGTTGGTTGGGCAACCACTGAATATACTTTTCCTTCGTCTCCGACACCCGCTGCGTGGTTTCCTTCGGATCGATACTCACCGTCAAGATTTGAAAATCCGTACCGATCTTCAAATCCATCTTGTCCAGTGAATCGGTCAGCTTGTTCAGTTGGACACTGCACAGCATCGGACAGTCGCTGTAATTCAGCGTGACAATTGTCGGTAACTGGCCATTGAAGATGTAACCAGTTTTGATCGGGCGGCCGAGCGAATCCGTCAACGGCAAGTTTGTTGGAATCGATTCACCGAGCTTCTGCTCGACGGTTACCCCGCGGGCCTCTGGCGGCAAGCCGTTAAGACTCGGATCCGCCCCCATTCGGACTTGGTCTTGGCCCAATGCCGGAGCGCATACTGCAACGCTCATCGCCGCCAAACAGGCGATGGTCGAACGACGATTCACACCGCGGAGCGGTGATCGCGAATCAGGTTTCGTCGGTCGCGGCGTCACTTTCGCTTGGCGTCTCTGTATCGTGGGTGTGGTCGGAGGATGCGTGTTCGCGGTGCTCAAGTTCGATCGCCGCCATCGCCTCCGTGATCGGAATCGTGATGTTTCCTGTGGAAGGATCGGCGCCGTAGCCCGAAACACTCTGGAATTGTTCGTCCAGAATCTTGTTCTGCCGGCTGTAGCTACTTTGAGCCTGCAGTTTCGACTCGTGTCCGTTGACGAGCACAAAGTACACGTACTGGACCGCCAAAATGGTCACGAGCGTCACCACGATGGACGAAATTCCGATGACGAAAATTTGTCGCGTGTCCAGATCGTCGTATTTTGCTTTGTTCGCCATGATTACTTGCTCAGTGCGTCCTCTAGATATTTTCGAACGCCACCGACTCGCCGAGCCGAGGGTCGCGTACCGGGATCAGCCGGGTGTCATGGGCCAATTTGAGGATCAACCCGACGATCAGCGCGGCCATTCCAGCCACACACAGCAGGCTTGATAAGACACCGAGCGGCCCCCCAACGGTTGGGTGGGTGTGCGCCGCATCGTGGATCCGTGCTTCTGGCATCACGACCCAGTAAATGTCGATGAAGTGCATTACCAAGATATAGGCCGCCCAGAAGGCCATCATGTTCGGATTGCGGCGAACATGTCGCGACATCGTGCCGACGAAGGGGATCAGCCAGTGAAAGAAAATGAGCACTAGTGAAAGCGTCCCGAATGCACCTTCCTGGCGATAAAAGAACCATTCGGTCTCTTCGGGAATGTTACCGTACCAGATCAGCATGTACTGGCTGAACGCGATATAGGTCCAAAAGAACGTGAACCCGAAGATGTACTTGCCTAGGTCATGGTAGTGCTCGACGGTGACCTCGTCCTTGATCGCGCCGTTGCGCTGCAGCAAGTAGGTGCCGAGCGTGATCGCGCAGTGGGCGCTCAGTATTCCGCCGGCAAAGAGGTAGACACCGAACATGGTCGAGAACCACATCGGCGCGAGGCTCATTCCCCAGTCGAACGCGGCGAAGCTGAGCGTGAGTGCGAATGCGATGATGCCGGGTCCAGCCCAGCCCTGCATCCGCTCGGTTGCCGCGACCTCGCCCGTTTCATCTTGAGTCGTACTTCCGCGCCAGAAGAACATCGCCAACAGTGCCCAAACGAAGAAGTAAAAGACCGCTCGGATCGCGAAGAACGGACCGGAGAGGAAATAGCCCTTCTGTGTTGCGACGCTTTCGCTCACCCCGTGCTCGGTGAAGAAGTCGGGGTTGTTCCAAACGAAAAGCGAGTCTCCGAAAAACAGAGACAGGATGATCGGGAGAAACAGCACCGCCAGTGGCAACACCATCAACATCATGAACTCGGCAATGCGGCGCACAACGACACTCCATCCGGCTCGGACCAAGTGCTGGATCATCACAAAGAACAAGCCACCGAGTGCGATCGTGAGCACGTACAGGAACGCCGCCAGATAGGCCGACATCCCGAAGCGTGGCATCTCTGGTGTCCGGTAGCTGACAATCATCCCGATCACTAGCCCGCCCAAAAGCGCGGCGATGCCGCCTAGCAAGAGCGGTCTTTGCAGAACCGCCAGCGACGCAGGTAGCTTGAAAGCCGGATCGTCGGCGGGCTTGATGACAGGTGCGGCGTGTTCGGACATGGTGATTGAAGGGAATGCGATTCCGAGTTTCGGTATTCGTTAAGGGCTATTCGGCAGACG